>NZ_JBFAOF010000122.1:0-12597 GCF_040675125.1 Spirillospora sp. NPDC049652
GATATGTGTGTATGTGTCTGGAGTTCTTACGTGTGCTCTTCCGTTCTGATCTCGCGGGCCAGGTCCTGCGGGGTGAGGCCGAGGTCGGCGAGGATCTGCGCGCGCGAGGCGTGGTCGAGGAACTCCTGCTCGATGCCGTAGGTGCGCACCGGCACGTCCACCGCGTTGTCGCGCAGCTCGCGGGCCACCGCGTCGCCGACGGCGCCGGTGCGGCCGTTGTCCTCCACCACGGCGACCAGGGTGTGCGCGGCGGCGAGCCCGACCAGCTCGGGGTCGAGCGGCTTGACCCAGCGCGGGTCGACGACGGTGACGCCGATGCCCTGCGCGGCGATCAGCTCGGCGGCCTCCAGCACCGTGGCGGCGAGCGAGCCCGCGACCACCAGCAGCACGCGGGTGCCGTTGGCGCCGGCGTGCCGGGCCAGGACGTCCATGCCGCCGACCCGGTCGACGGCCGGGACGTCGGCGGCGACCGAGCCCTTCGGGTACCGGATCGCGGACGGGCCGTCGTCGATCGCGACGCACTCGCGCAGCAGCTCGCGCAGGCGGGTGCCGTCGCGCGGGACGGCGACGCGCATGCCCGGCACCAGCGAGAGCAGGGACAGGTCCCACATGCCGTTGTGGGACGCGCCGTCGTCGCCGGTGACGCCGGACCGGTCGAGCGCGAACGTCACCGGCAGCCGGTGCAGCGCCACGTCCATCAGGACCTGGTCGAACGCGCGGTTCAGGAAGGTGGCGTAGACGGCGAAGACCGGGTGCATGCCGCCGACCGCGAGGCCCGCGGCCGAGGTCGCGGCGTGCTGCTCGGCGATGCCGACGTCGTAGATGCGGTCGGGGTAGGCCGCGGCGAACGGGGCGAGCCCGACCGGGTGCAGCATCGCGGCGGTGATCGCGACCACGTCGGGGCGCTCGGCGCCGATCGCGACCATCTCCACGCCGAACACCTTCGTCCAGCCGGGGGCCGCGCCGGGCTTGGCGGAGGCCTTGCCGGTGGCGGGGTCGAACGCGCCCGCGCCGTGCATGTGGTCCTCGTCGTTGGCGAGGGCGGGCTCGTAGCCCTGGCCCTTGCGGGTGATCGCGTGGACGATCACCGGGCGGCCGAACGAGCGGGCGCGGCGCAGCGCGTGCTCCATGGCCTCGGTGTCGTGCCCGTCGATCGGGCCGACGTACTTCATGCCGAGGTCCTCGAACATGGCCTGCGGCTGGAGGACGTCCTTGAGGCCCTTCTTCACGCCGTGCAGCGCCTCGTAGGCGACCGCGCCGACCACCGGGGCCTTCGGCACCGTCCGCTTGATCAGGTCGAGCGCGCGCTCGTAGCCCTGGGTGACCCGCAGGTCGGCCAGGTGGCTGGCGAGGCCGCCGATCGTCGGCGAGTAGGACCGGCCGTTGTCGTTGACGACGATGATGACCGGGCGGTCCTGGGCGCCCGCGATGTTGTTGAGGGCCTCCCAGCACATGCCGCCCGTGAGCGCGCCGTCGCCGACCACCGCGACGACCGCCCGCTCGGACTCGCCGCGCAGCTGGAACGCCTTGGCGAGGCCGTCGGCGTAGGACAGCGCGGTCGAGGCGTGCGAGTTCTCGATCACATCGTGCTCGGACTCGGCCTGGCTCGGGTAGCCGGACAGGCCGCCGCGCCGCCGCAGGTCGGAGAAGTCGTGCCGGCCCGTCAGCAGCTTGTGCACGTACGCCTGGTGGCCGGTGTCGAACAGGATCCGGTCGCGAGGCGAGTCGAAGACGCGGTGCAGGGCGATGGTCAGCTCGACCGCGCCCAGGTTGGGCCCGAGGTGGCCGCCGGTCTTGGAGACCGCGTCCACCAGGAACTCGCGGACCTCCCCGGCCAGGCGGGGCAGCAGCGTGGCGTCCAGTCGCCTGAGATCCTCAGGACCCGTGATCGACTCCAGCAGGGTCACGCTTGTCAACTCCTCCATCAGGGGCTTTCGGAGGCCCCCGGTCGTCGGGCCGTTCTGAGTTTAGTCCGGCTTGACCGACCCGGTGCCCCACCCCGCGGCCTGGGAGGATTTCCGCACCGAATCGCCACAATCACCTAGCGCTACATCACGCCCGGCAGGGCCCACCACCCTCGACGAAAGGAAGCCCGTGTCCGTTCACTCTGAGGAGATCGTGCTGCTGAACGCCGCCGACGAGGCGGTCGGGACGGCGCCGAAGCTGGCCAGCCACCACCGGGACACCCCCTACCACCTGGCGTTCTCCTGCTACGTGGTGGATCCGGACGGCCGGGTGCTGATCACCCGGCGGGCGCTCGGGAAGAAGACCTTCCCCGGCGTCTGGACGGGCAGCTGCTGCGGCCATCCGGCGCCCCGCGAGGGGCTGCGGGACGCGGTGCGGCGGCGGCTCGGCACCGAGCTCGGCCTGGTCCCGGACACGATCACCTCCGTCCTGCCGGGCTTCCGGTACCGGGCGGTCGCCGAGGACGGGACGGTCGAGCACGAGCGCTGCCCGGTCGTCCGCGCGACCGTGACCGACACCGCGGCGACGCTCGCCCCGGACGAGGTGGAGGAGGCCCGCTGGTGGACGTGGCAGGAGTGCGTCAAGCTCGCCGAGCGGCCCGAGGCGTCCCCGTGGTACCGGCTCCAGATGGCGGAGCTGGAGCCCCTCGGGATGCCCCTGGAGTGGCCTGACGCGGGTGTGGAGGGCCTGCCCCCCGCCCTGCCCTGGTGACACACCTACACGCCGTCCCCCGTGGCTGACGTGTGCCGTGCGGCGGCTGCGTTCCGCGCCCGGACGGTGACCGAGATCACCGGAAGATCACTATTCGGAGCGGAGTGTTGACCTGATCATCAGTTGAACGGACGCTTGTTTTTCGGGTTGACCGAAGGGACGGGCGATGCTGGGATCAAGGGTGCGGGCGCACCGGGTTCGCGGACGCGGCGGTCTCACCGCGATGACGGCCGTCGCGCTCGGCGGGGCGCTGGTCCTCGCCGGCTGCGGCGGCGGGGGCGGGGACAAGAAGTCGACGGACAAGTCCAAGGTCGAGGTCTTCTCCTGGTGGACCGGTCCCGGCGAGGCCGACGGCCTGGCCGCGATGAAGGCCGACTTCGAGAAGAACAACCCCGGCACGACCTTCGAGAACGCGGCCATCGCGGGCGGCTCGGGGACCCAGGCGAAGGCCGTGCTCGCCAGCCGCCTGCAGAACCGCAAGCCGCCGGACTCCTTCCAGGGCCACGCGGGCGCGGAGCTGCTGGACTACATCAAGGCCGGGCAGATCGAGCCGCTCAACTCGTTCTACGACGACAACGGGATGACCAAGGTCTACCCCAAGCAGCTGCTCGACCAGATCAGCTACCAGGGCAAGATCTACTCGGTGCCGGTGAACATCCACCGCTCGAACATGCTCTGGTACAGCCCGGCCGTCCTGAAGGCCGCCGGCATCGCCGGGCCGCCGAAGACGGTCGCGGAGTTCATCACCGACCTCAAGCAGGTGCAGGCGAAGACCAAGAAGGTGCCGCTGTCGCTCGGCGCGCAGTGGACCGCGGACCACCTGCTGGAGAGCGTCCTGCTCGGCGACCTCGGCACCGACGGCTACAACGCGCTGTGGAAGCCGGGCGCGGACTGGTCCGGCCCGCAGGTCACCAAGGCGCTGGGCGACTTCGCCGAGATCGTGAAGTACACCTCGGTGGAGGCCGCCTCGACCGACTGGCAGGGCGCGTCCAAGGCCGTGGTGGACGGCAAGGCCGCGTTCAACATCATGGGCGACTGGGCCTACGGCTACTTCATCGGCAGCGCCCCGAACGGCCTCGGCAAGAAGCTCGGCACCGACTTCAACTACGCCCCCTCCCCCGGCACGGACGGGACGTACCTGTGGCTGTCGGACAGCTTCACGCTGCCGAAGGGCGCACCGCACCGGGCGGGCGCGCTGGCGTGGCTGAAGGAGGCCGGCAGCAAGCAGGGCCAGGACCTGTTCAACCCGAAGAAGGGCTCCATCCCGGCGCGCACGGACGCCGACAAGAGCCTGTACACCGGCTACCTCTCCTACGCGCTCCAGCAGTGGGGCAACCCGGCGACCAAGCTGGCCGGGTCGATGTGGCACGGCGTCGTCGCCAACAACAAGTGGCACACCGACATCGACACGGCCGTGGGCCTGTTCCTGCAGAGCAAGGACGCCGCGAAACTCCAGAAGGCGCTGGCGGACGCGGCCAAGAACGACGCCCAGTGACCCGAGTCGCGACGTCGCGCGGCGCGTCCGGGCGGACCGGGCCGGCGGCCCGTCCGCCCGGGCGGCTGCGGCGGCTCCGCCGGGCGGGCTGGCTGCCCGGGCTGCTGCTGGTCACGCCGTCCATCGTGGCGATCGGCCTGTTCGTGTACGGGCTGATCTTCTGGAACACGCGGGTCGCGGTGAGCGGCAAGCACGACGAGGTGTCGCCGTACCGGTTCGACAAGGGCAGGAACTTCGTCGATCTGTGGCACCAGCCGTCCTGGCCGGGGGCGGTACGGCACGCGCTGCTGTTCACCGTCGTGTTCGTGGGCGGCGCGCTGCTGCTCGGCGCGTTCCTGGCGTTCCTGATGGAGAAGGGCATCCGGGGCGAGGCCGGGTTCCGGATCATCTACCTGTTCCCGATGGCGATCTCGTTCATCGCGTCCGGGGTGGTGTGGCGGTGGCTGATGAACCCGGCGCCGGGCGACCGCGCCGTGGGGTTGAACCAGCTGTTCCACAAGGCCGGGCTCGGCGACCTGGCGAACTCGTGGTGGCAGGACCGGACGTGGGGCATGGCCGCGATGGCGATCCCCGCGGTCTGGCAGATGTCCGGGTACGTGATGGCGCTGTACCTGGCCGGGTTCCGCAGCGTCCCGGAGGACCTGCGCGAGGCGGCCCGGGTGGACGGCGCGTCGGAGTGGCAGGTGTACCGGTACGTGGTGTTCCCGCAGCTGCGGCCGGTGACGCTGTCCGCGCTGATCATCCTCGGGCACATCTCGCTGAAGGTGTTCGACCTGATCATGGCGATCGCGGGCAAGCAGATCATCACCTACGTCCCGGCGATCGCGACCTACGTCGAGGTGTTCGACCGGCACGACCCGGCGAACGGCGCGACGATCGCGACGTACCTGCTGCTGGCGGTCGCGGTGCTGGTCATCCCCTACCTGGTCTGGTCGGTGCGGACGGAGCGGAACCGGTGAACGCGGCGACGGGCACGGCGGAGAGCACGGCGGAGAGCACGGCGGAGAGGGCCGGTCCGGCCGGACGGGACGGCGGCGTCGAGGAGGCGTGGCGATGAGCGCGGCGGGGGCGGTGGCGCGGGCTCCGCGGCCGCGGACGGGCGCCGCGCGGGCATGGCGGGTGCTGCGGTTCGCGGTGCTGCTGGCGTTCGTCCTGGTGTTCCTGATCCCGGTGTACGTGCTGGTGGTGACCAGCTTCAAGTCGCTGCAGGAGGCCGACCCGTCCACCGCCTGGAACCTGCCCGCGCACTGGGGGCTGGGCGGCTGGCGGGCGGCCTGGTCGTCGCTGCGGCCGGGGCTGGAGAACAGCGTCAAGATCGCGGTGTCCGGGTCGCTGATCTCGGCGGTGCTGGGGTCGCTGAACGGCTACGTGCTGAGCAAGTGGCGCTTCCCCGGCGCGGACGCGGTGTTCACGCTGTTCCTGTTCGGGATGTTCATCCCGTACCAGGCGGTGATGATCCCGCTGGCCGGGCTGCTCACCCACATGGAGCTGGTCGGGACGATCCGCGGCCTGGTCCTCGCGCACGTGGTGTACGGCATCCCGATCTGCACGCTGATCTTCCGGAACTACTACGTGACGATCCCGGACGAGCTGATCGAGGCGGCGCGGGTGGACGGCGCGGGCATGCTGCGCACCTACTGGTCGGTGGTGCGGCCGGTGTCCGGCCCGGCGTTCGCGGTGGTGCTGATCTGGCAGTTCACCTCGATGTGGAACGACTTCCTGTTCGCGGTGTTCCTCGGCGCGCCGGACAGCTGGCCGGTGACGGTGCTGCTGAACAACACGGCCGGGTCGGGGGCGGCGGCGGTGAACTACAGCCAGCAGATGGCCGAGGCGCTGCTCGCGTCCCTGCCGACCCTGCTGGTGTACCTGCTGCTCGGCCGGTTCTTCATGCGGGGGCTGATGGCGGGCGCGCTCAAGGGCTGAACCTGCCAACGAACCCGGGCACTTCCCGACAATAAGTGATCACTTTTGTGACCGAGCGCACAGGAGCCGTTCCGATCTCTACACTGCCGCGGTACCGGCAGCCCGCCGCACACGACCACGTCAGGGGGTCCTATGGGCAGCAGCACCGTCCGACGCCTCGCGGCCGCGGGGACCGCGTCCGGAGCCGTCCTGGTCGGCTCGCTGGCGAGCGGCGCCGCGCCCGCCTGGGCGGCGCCGGCCACCGGATCTTCCGCGGGCGCGCCGCTCGGCACGTTCGCGGGGGTGCCGACGGTGTCGATCGCGCCGCAGCGGTTCACGCCCGGTGAGAACGTGACGGTGCTGGTCCGCGGGTGCGTGGACGAGCCGTCCCTCGCCGGCCAGAACGAGGCGTTCGTCCGGGGCGACCCGGCGCACTTCGACCGGGCCGGCGGGACGTCCTGGACGGGTATCGCCTCGACGAAGCCCGACCTCAAGCCGGGGAACGCCTACATCACCAAGTTCCGCTGCCGGGCGGCGGGCGGGCCGAGGACGCTCACGCTGTTCGTGACCGTCCCGGAGAAGAGCGCCCCGCCGGCCCCGCCCAAGGCCCCGCCCGGGAAGGGCCCCGGCGGCGGGTTCGACTTCGGGTTCGACGACGTGGACCTGTCCACCCGGACGGTCCTGCCCGGCGGACGGCTCGCCATGAAGGTGCACTGCCCGGCCCGGGTGAGCGCGACCTCGTCGTCCTTCGTCGCGGACCCGCTGTTTACGGAGACCGCCGAGGACACCTGGGAGGCCACCGCGAGGTTCGAGCGGTCGCTGCCGTCGGTCGTGCGCGTCCGGATCTCCTGCGCCGGGCACGGGCACGTCGTGTTCACGACCCGTCCGGGCCGGGACGAGGTGTCCCCCGGCCCGGCGATCCCCCGGGGCGCGCCGGAGACCGGGGACGGCAGCACCGCCACGGGACGCCGTGCCGACCGCACGCCGCTCCTCGGCACGCCGCTCCTCGGCACGGGCGCGGTCGCCGTCACGCTCGCCGGGGCCGGTCTCGTCCTGCGCCGCCGCGCCGCCAAGGACGCGAAGGAGCGGTCCTGACCCCGCCCCGGCGCGCGGCCGGCCGTCTCGCGGCGTGTTGCGGGCTGCTGGTGGCCGCCGCCGTCCTGGCGGGCGGATGCGGGAGCGACGGACCGTACGCGGACGGGCCGACCGATCCGGGGGCGAAGCGGAGCACCGGCACGGGCACGGCCGGCCCGGTGCGGTACGCGACGTCCGCGCTGCCCCGGTCCGAACCCGTGACGATCAAGATTCCGAGGCTGGGCGTGACCGCGCCGGTCACCGGCCTCGGGCTGAAGCCGGACGGCACGATCGAGGTCCCGTCGCTCGACCGCCCGAACCTCGCCGGATGGTGGAACGGCGGCCCGACGCCGGGCGAGGAGGGGCCGTCGGTGATCCTCGGGCACGTGGACGCGCGCGGCCGGGCCGCCGTCTTCAGCAGGCTGCGGGAGCTGCGCGAGGGCGACCGGGTGCAGGTCGTCCGCAGGGACGGCCGGACCGCCGCGTTCGCGGTCCAGCGCGTCGAGCAGGTCGCCAAGGCGGCCTTCCCCGGCGAGAAGGTCTATGCGGAGGACCTGCGCTACGCGGGCCTGCGCCTGGTGACGTGCGGCGGCGACTTCGACAGCGGCACCGGGCACTACGTCGACAACGTCATCGCGTACACGCGCCTGGTGCGGAGCTGAACCGTCCCCGGCCGAACCATCCGTCCTTGTCGCTCGTTCTCCCGACATCAGGGACGGCTGCCCCGCCCGACACCCCCCTCTGCCCCGGTGGCGCGGGTGCGGCCGGTGCGGCCGGGTACTCCCGACGACCGCACGACGTCCGCCGCCCCGCCGGACGGGACGGGGCGGGACGATCACAGGAGGTGACCGGGTGAGGGCGATCAGCGTCCGGCAGCCGTGGGCGTTCGCGATGGTGCGGGCGGGCAACGGCGTGTTCAACCACGGGTCACCCACGGCCTACCGGGGGCCGGTGCTGGTCTACGCCTCCCTGCGCGTCGACCTCGGCGCGTGCGACTCCCCGCTGATCCTCGGCGCGGGCTGGGACCCGGGCGACCCGCTCGCGACGGTCGGCGCGGTGATCGCGGTCGCCGGGATCGAGGACGTCTGCTCCGGCGCGGTGCTGGACGGCTCGTGCGGCTGCGGTCCATGGGCCCAACCGGAGGCGCACCACTGGCGGCTGGCGGACGTGGCCCCGCTGCCGCGTCCGGTGGTGGCGCTCGGCAAGGTCGGGCTCTGGGAGCCGTCGGCGACGCTGGTCGCCGAGGTTCAGGCGATGCTCGCGTCGGCGGCGTCCCGGACGGGCTGAACCGGGCTCAGCCGGGCTCGGTCGGGCCGGGCCGGAATGGGCCGCGACCGCGCGGCGTCAGGCGTCGGCGGCTTCGCGGAGGCGGGCGAGTTCGGCGGCGATGCGGTCCAGGGGCCAGCTCGCGTTGAGGCCGCTCGGGTTAGGCAGCACCCAGACCCGGGCGGGGCCGAGCGTGTCGTCCTGGAGGCCGATCTGGGCCTTCGGGTGGCCGAACGCGGTGCGGTAGGCGGTGACGCCCTGGACGGCGAGGAAGCGGGGACGGCGGCGCTCGACCAGTTCGGCGAGCCGCCGGCCGCCCTCGCGCAGTTCCTCGGGGGTCAGCTCGTCGGCGCGGGCGGTGGTGCGCGGCGCGAGGTTGGTGATGCCGAGGCCGAGCGCGCCCAGTTCGTCCTGCTCGGAGGGGTGCAGCAGGCGCGGGGTGAAGCCGGAGCGGTGCAGGGCGGGCCAGAACCGGTTGCCCGGACGGGCGAAGTGGTGGCCGGTCGCGCCCGAGTAGAGGCCGGGGTTGATGCCGGTGAACAGCACCCGCAGCGGGACGTCCTCGGGCGGCAGGACGTCCGGGATCAGCCGGTCGCGGGCGGCCTCCAGGTCGGCCTTGGTCGGGCGGGGAGCGGACGGTGAAGGGGAGGGCATCAGATCAGGTTACGCAGGATCAGGACGGACGCGGACAGGCCGACCAGGCCCAGCACGGCCAGCCGCGTCCGGCCGCCGTCCAGGTAGCGCCGCAGCGGGCCGGCCGCGAAGAACCCGGCGGCGACGAACGGGGTGAGCGCGAGCCCGGCGACGAACTGGCGCTGCGGGAGCTGGTGCAGCGCGGTGAGGGTGAGCACCGAGATCAGCGTCCCCAGGGTGAAGAAGATCGCCAGGGTGGCGCGCACCCTCGGGCCGGCCTCGCCCTGGTAGAGCAGCGCGATGGGCGGGCCGCCGATCGCGGTCGCGGTGCCGCCGAGCCCGGCGAACATCCCGGCGGCGGCGAGCGTGGTGCGGTTGCGCGGGACGGACCCGGAGTAGGCGCTGACCGCGAGCGCCACGAGCACCAGGCCGCCCGCCGCCAGGCCCATGCCGCGCGCCGACAGGACGGCGACGACCCACACCCCGAGCGGGGTCCCGGCGAGGCGGCCCGCGAACGCCCAGCCGAGGCCGCTCAGGTCGGCGTGCCGGACCTCGCGGACGAGCGTGAACATCGGCGTCACCGTCGCCGCGATGAGCAGCGCGCCGGGCATCAGGTCCGGGAACAGCAGCGCGACGACGGGCGTCGCGACGACGCCGACCCCGAACCCGATGCTGCTCTGCACGACGGCGCCGACGAGCACGGCGAGGCCGCCGACGAGGAGGAACGTGGTGGACGGAAGCACGACCCGGGACGTTACCGGCGGCAAGATCCTTCCGGCCATCCGGTATCCCGCCCGGCCCTCCGGCGCCCGGCCCGGGCGGACGTATGCCGCCCGGGCCGGAGGGAGCCGGGTGCGCCGTAGGTGCGCCGGTCAGGCGGAGGCCTCGGTGAGCCGGGCCGCCTCCTCGTCGGTCAGGGTGAGCTCGGCGGCCCCGAGCAGGGCCGGGAGCTGCTCGACCGAGCGGGCGCTGGCGAGCGGCGCGGCGACGGTCGGGCGGCCCGCGAGCCAGGCGAGCGCGACCGTGGCGACCGCGACGTTCCGGTCGGCGGCGATCTCGTCCAGCGCGGCGAGCACCCGGTCGCCCCGCTCGGTCCCGAGGTACTTCCCCGCCCCCTGGGCGCGCGGGCTCTCCACGTTCTGCCCCGGACGGTACTTGCCGGTCAGGAAGCCGGACGCGAGCGCGTAGTACGGGACGCACGCCAGGCCGTGCCGCTGGGCGAGCTCCAGCTTCCGGCCCTCGTACTCGTCCCGGTGGACGAGGTTGTAGTGCGGCTGGATGGCGACGTACTTGGCCAGGCCGTCCCGGTCGCTGGCGGCCAGGGACGCCTCGAGCCGCTCGGGCGAGATGTTCGAGACGGCGATCTCGCGGACCTTGCCCGCCCGCTTCAGCTCGTCCATCGCCCCGATGATCTCCTCGACCGGCACCGACTCGTCGTCGAAGTGGGTGTAGTAGAGGTCGATGCGGTCGGTGCGCAGGCGGCGGAGCGAGTCGTCGGCGGCGGCGTGGATGTTGGCGGGCACGAGGCCCTTGCGCTCGGGGTGCGAGCCGACCTTGGTGGCGACGACCATCTCGTCGCGGTTGCGCCGGGCCGCCATCCAGTCGCCGATGATCGTCTCGGACTCGCCGCCGTGGTTGCCCGCCACCCACGCCGAGTAGCCGTCGGCGGTGTCGACGAAGTTCCCGCCGGCCGCGTGGAAGGCGTCCAGCACCGCGTAGGAGGCGTCCTGGTCGGCCGTCCAGCCGAACACGTTGCCGCCGAGCGAGAGCGGATGGACGTCCAGGGATCCGATTCTGTTCGTGTCAGCCATATTTTGATCCAATCAACCGAGCCGATGATCGTTTCCGGGAGCCCCCCATGTCCCAGCCCTACCCCCCGTCCGCGGGTCAGGCCGAGTCCGATCCGGCGATCAGCCCGGGCCGGCTGCAGGCCTTCAGCGACGGCGTGTTCGCGATCGCGGCGACCCTGCTGATCCTCGACGTGCACCGGCCCGGCCGGGACGAGGCGGTGTGGCCGGCGCTGCGGCACGAGTGGCCCGCGCTGGACTCCTACGCGGTGACGTTCCTGGTGATCGGGATCGCCTGGATCCACCACCACAACCTGTTCCACCGGGTCGTCCGGGTGGACCGGACGCTGCTGTTCCTCAACCTCGGGCTGCTGGCGACGGTCAGCTTCCTGCCGCTGCCGACCGCCACGCTGGGCGAGCACCTGACCCGCCCGCACGCGGCGGACGCGGCGGTCTTCTACACCCTGTCGATGGCGGCGTCCTCGGCGTGGTTCACGCTGTTCTGGCACCACCTCGCGCGCCACCCCGAGCTGATGCACGAGGCGGCGCGCGGGACGGCCGGGCGGGCGCGGCGGCGGTCGCTGCTCGGCCCGGTCGGCTACGCGGTGGCGGCGCTGGTCGCCCTGGCCAGCCCGGTCGGCGCGCTCGGGGTGAGCGCGGCGATCGTGCTGTACTTCGTCGCCGGACGCCGCAGCCCCGCGTCCCGCACGCGGCTGCCGGGCGTTCCGGACGCCGGAGGGCAGGGCGTCCTGGCCGCCGGCGGGCGCGGCGGTCCGGAGGTTCCCGGGCAGGGCTGAGCCGCTTCGCCGAGACCCGCGCCGCCCGAGACCCGCGCCGCCGCAGCGGCCGGGCCGCGCGGTCAGGCCAGCGTGTCGAGGATGGGGATGACCTTGTCGGCGCGGGTCATCGGGTTGACGAAGGCCAGCCGCAGGACGCTGCGCCCCTCGAACTTGGTCGGGACGCAGAGGATCACGCCCTCGACGGCGTTCCGGCGCGACCAGGCCGAGTACTGCTCCTCGGTCCAGCCGACCCGCTCGAACAGCACGACCGACAGGGTCGGCTCCTGGAGCAGGCGCAGGTGCGCGGACTCGCGGATGTGGTCGGCGACGCGGCGGGCGGTGGCGAGGGTCGTCTCGACGGCCTCGGTGTACTTGGCGGTGCCGTGCGTGGCGAGGCCGAACCAGAAGGGCAGGCCGCGGGTGCGGCGGGTGAGCTGGACGGCGAGGTCGGCGGGGTTCCACTGCTCGCGGTCGATCTCGTCCAGATAGCCGGCGTGCTGGGTGTGCGCGGCGCGGGCGAGGCGCGGCTCGCGGTAGATCAGCGCGCAGCAGTCGTAGGTGGAGAACAGCCACTTGTGCGGGTCGACGATGAAGCTGTCGGCGTGCTCGATGCCGCGGTACCGCTCCCGGACGGAGGGGGCGGCGAGCCCGGCCCCGCCGTACGCGCCGTCCACGTGCATCCAGGCGCCGAACTCGCGGCAGGCGGCGGCGATCCCGTCGAGGTCGTCGATCAGGCCGCCGTTGGTCGTCCCGGCGGTCGCGACGACCGCGAACACGGTACGGCCCGCGTCGCGCTCGGCCGCGAGGACGGTCCGGAGGGCGTCGCCGGTGAGCCGGCCCTGCTCGTCCGGGACCTCGACGACGTCGGCGTCCAGCAGCCGGACGGCGGACTTGATGGACGAGTGGGCCTCGGCGCTGCAGGCGAGCCGCCAGCCGCCCTCGGGGCGCCCGCCGAGCCGGTGCCGGGCGTTCTCGCGGGCGGTGG
>NZ_JBFAOF010000123.1:0-12557 GCF_040675125.1 Spirillospora sp. NPDC049652
GGCGGCGCCGCGTCCACCCAGCCGAGCCGCCGGCCGCTCATCGCCAGCGCGGCGATCACGGCCGTGACGGCGGCGAACACGAACGGACCGGCGAGCGCGGTCAGCCCGAGCGCCCCGCCGAGGCGTCCGGACGGCCCGAGCAGCAGCGGCCCGCCGACCGCCCCGGCCGCCGCCGACCACACCACCAGCCCGATCGCGAACCCGCGCCGCCCCGGCGGATACAGCTCCGCCGCCGCGTAGCGGGAGAGCTGCGCGGCGGCGTTCCCGAGCCCGAGCAGCAGCATCGCCAGCGTCAGCACCGGAACGTTCCCCTGGACGGCCGCGACCGCCCCCAGCGCCCCGCTGAACGCCGCGATCCCGTAGCCGAGGCCCAGCACCGTCCGCCGGTCGTGCCGCCGGAACAGCCGCGTCAGCAGGATCGCACCGGCACCCGTCCCGACCACGTCCGCCGTGGGCGGGACCGCGCCCCAGCCCGTCCCGAGGTGGTCCCCCGCGACCAGCGAGCTCGCCGTGCTCGCCACCGCCATCGTCGCGCTCATCAGCGCCACGCCGGCGCACAACCCGATCATCCGCGTCATGCATCAGAACGGTAGGAAAGCGGAGCGATCCGATGAAGGGGCGTTCGATGGTGTTCGTCCCACCCCGCCGTTACCTTGAAAGGTCTTCGCCCCGGGGGACCTTGCACATGGACCAGACCGACCAGCGCATCATCGACGAGCTCCAGCAGGACGGCAGGCTCTCGTTCAACCGGCTCGCCGCGCGCGTCAACCTGTCGCCGCCCGCCGTCGCCGAGCGCGTCCGCCGGCTGGAGGAGTCCGGCGTGATCACCGGCTACCGCGCCGAGGTGGACCCGGCGGCCGTCGGCCTCCCGCTCACCGCGTTCGTCCAGATGCACTGCACCCCGGGCCGCTGCCTGCTCAAGACCACGACCGCCGAGGACCTGCCGGAGGTCGTCGAGCTGCACAAGCTGAGCGGCTCGTGGTGCACGATGCTGAAGGTGCGCGTCGCGTCGTTCCCGCACCTGGAGGGCCTGTTCGAACGGTTGGGTGAACACGGCGAGATGAACAGCCACATCGTCCTGTCCACTCCGTACGAGGCCGCGACCGTCGATCCACGGCCCGCCGCGTCGCGTCCCGTCACCCGCTCCCAAGGCTGGACGCGCTGAGCCCGCGGCATCCCGACGCAGTACGTTCACACAACACCCGTCATGCGAAGGGAGCCGACGTGCTCGTCCAACCGCTGCGCCCGGGCGCCGACCTGCGCGCGCTCGAACCGCACCACGCCGCCGAGTTCCTGGCCCACCAGGACCGCGCCCGCGCGCACATCAGCCCGTGGGTCGGGGCCGCGTTCGTCGTCACCGACCTGGACGGCGCCCGCGCGGTGCTCCAGCGCTACGCCGACGGCGCCGCGTCCGACGAGCGCCGCCTCTACGGCATCTGGCTGGACGGCGTGCTCGTCGGCGGCACCATGTTCGTCTCCTTCGACGCGGCGGCGGGCCGCTGCGAGATCGGCTGCTGGCTGGAGCCCGCCGCCGAGGGCCGCGGCCTCGTCACCCAGGTCGTCCGGCTGATGATCGACTGGGCCTTCCGCGAGCGCGGCCTCACCCGCGCCGAGTGGCGCACCCTGCCGGACAACGCGCGCAGCATCCGCACCGCCGAGCGCCTCGGCATGACCCGCGAGGACGAGAAGCTCTGGGCCCTGACCTCGGACGCCTGGAACCCGTCCACGCCCGAGGCCGCCACCAAGGCCGAACTGGACGACCTGATGGACGCCATGCTCGGCGCGTTCGACAACACCGGCGGCCGGACGCCCGACCTCGAAACACTCCGCGACCTCTTCCTCCCGCAGGCCGTGATCGTCAACAACAGCGGCCCTGAGCCCGATGTGTACGACCTGGACGGGTTCATCGCGCCGCGCCGGAAGCTCCTCACCGACGGCACGCTGACCGGCTTCTCCGAGTGGGAGGTCGCCGAGCGCACCGACGTCATCGGCTCGGTCGCGCACCGCCTCAGCGACTACCGCAAGTCCGGTGTTCGGGACGGCGTGCCCTTCGAGGGTTCCGGCCGCAAGACGACCCAGTTCGTCCGGACGCCGCACGGCTGGCGCATCGCCGCCCTCGCCTGGGACGACCTCCCCGGCTGACGCCCCTGGGCCGGTTGAACGGCCGGGCCGCCCGCCCCGACCTGCCCCGACGTCCCGCCCGCGTGACCGCGAGCGATCATGGAACGGCGCTGTGTCGGCAATCCTTACGGACTTCGAACAGGATCGCCGCCGCGCTGTCCGCCCCCGCCCCAGTGATCGTTTACTCGTCGCATGACCACCACGCGCACCCGCCGGCTCGGCCTCGCCGCCGCCGCCCTCGCCGCCGGGCTCCCGACCCTCGTCGCGCTGCCCGCGCACGCCGCCACCACCCCGCAGGTCGCCTCGACCAGCGTCTCGCCCGCCACGATCACCGGCGGCGACCAGGCCGTCCAGACGGTCCGCCTGGACGCCCCCGCCCCCGCCGGCGGGCTCCCCGTCGAAGTGATCAGCGTCGGCCGCAGCGACCTGAACTACCCGGCCTCGGTCCCCGGCGACGTGGTCCGGGTCCCGGCGGGCCAGACCAGCGTCAGCTTCCCGATCCGGCTGGAGGCGTACTCGTCCACGACGACCGTCCCGCTGGTCGCCAGCACCTCCTCCGGCGAGGCCCGGACCGAGGTCACCGTCGTCCCGCCCGACTGGCGCGACCAGACGGTGGAGCGGGTCGACGTCAACGTCCGCGGCAGCGCCCTCGCCGTCGTCGCCGGGACGAAGGCGACCGCGACGGTCCGCCTGTCGGCCCCGGCCAAGGTCGGCGGAACCGCCGTCGACCTGCGGCTCGCCCACTACTCCGGACTGCCGAACAGCCCCGAGCCGAAGATCCCGCGGTACGTGGTCGTCCCCGCCGGGAGCAGGGAGGGCACCTTCACCATCGACTACCCGGGCGTCCCGGTCTGGCCGATCGGCATCACCGACATCAAGGCCGACCTGGGCCACTCGCCGGCGGGCGCGGCTCCCCTGTTCGTGCCGAAGAACTACACGGTCGGGGTCACGCGCAAGCTGCAGGCCGGTCCCTTCCCCAACCTCGGCTCCATCGGGCTGGGCAACAACTGGCATCCGTTCGGAGCCGTCATCGAGCTGACCAGCGACACCCCCGGAGTCGCGGTCCCCGCGAAGGTCGAGATCCCCGCGGAGTCCGCGGGCGCGAACTTCGACATCAAGGTGGACCCGTCGGTCCCCGCGGGCACCCAGGTCAAGATCTCGGCCAAGTGGGTCCTGTCCCCCGCCGGAACCGTCACCACCACGGCCACCGTCGAGAACTGACGCCCGCGACCGAGACCGCCCGGCGGGTCGTCCAGGGGGCGATGACCGGCCGGGCCGCCAGGTCACAGCACGCGGGAGATCCGGTACGCGATTCCGTCCTCGACCAGGTAGCCCGTCCCCACGCAGACGACGTCGTTCAGCCATGCGTAGCGTTCGGCGCCCGTCTCGAACAGCGGGTTCGTCCGGAAGTAGTAGCGGGACGGGTCGACCAGGTGCCGCCCGGCCGGATCGGCCACCTCGGAACGCAGCTCGGGCGGCGTGGCGAAACGTCCGCCGTAGGACAGGTAGAGCAGGGCCCCGTCATGCGTGCGGAGCGAGAGCCGGACGTCGAGGAGCATGGTCCCGTCGGGACGGAACAGCGACCAGTCGCCGCCGCCCCGCAGCACCTCGCCGCGCAGCTCCGGCCCCTCGAACGTCCCGCCGGCGGCACCGAACAGGATGCGCCGGCCGAGCGGCCCCCGGGCGCCGAAGTCCAGGCGCGGCTCAAGGTCGATCACGATGTCGAGCAGGAACTCCGTCCGGATCTCTCCGACGTCCTTCACGCGCGGATCTGTGAGCATGACGCGCCGCCTCTCGCGACTCGGGGGATCAGGAAGCGCCGGACGGCGTCAGTTGAGGAGACAATACGAACGATCGTATGTAAATGTAAAGGCGTGTGGCACGATGAAGGCGATGAACGACGACACGGCCTCCCTCGACCCCGCCGTCACGGACGGACGGCTGCTGCGCGGCGCCCGGTCCCGCCGCGCCATCACCCGGCACGCGGTGGACGTCGCGTCCGCCGAGGGCCTCAACGGCCTCAGCCTCGGCCGCCTGGCCACCGACCTGGAGCTGAGCAAGAGCGGCATCCAGACGCTGTTCCGGACGAAGGAGAACCTGCACCTCGCCACGGTCGAAGCGGCGCGCGACCTGTTCCTCGGAGCGGTCGTGGAACCGGCCCGGTCCGTCGCTCCCGGCACCGCGCGGCTGCACGCCCTCGTCGAGAACTGGATCACCTACGCGGAGGAACCGCTGTTCACCGGCGGCTGCTTCTGGTCGGCCAACCTGCCCGACTTCGACAGCCGCCCCGGCCCCGTCCGCGACGCCCTGGCCGGCCAGCGCCAGGACTGGCTGTCGGCCATCGCCGCCGAACTCCGCCACGCCGTGGACGCGCACGAGATCGCCGCCGTGGACCCGGACCTGACCGCCTTCCAGATCGACGCGATCCTCAACACCACCAACATCGCCCTCCGCCTGGACGACAAGGAAGCCCCCACCAAAGCCCGCCGCGCGATAGAAGCCCTCCTCCCACCTCCCTGACCCGAGCGCCCGGACGCCGGGGCGTGGCGGGGGCAGCGGTGGTTTCGGCGGGGGTCTGGTGGTTAGGTTCGGGCCTATGCGCCGGAATGTGCTCACAGTCCTCGCCGCTCTGCTCTTTCTGGCCGCCGGAACGCTGGCCGGATGCTCGGACGGCTCGGGGAAGGACGGAGGCTCGTCCGGCAAGCACGCGAACACGGCCGTGCCACGAGAGGTGGACGGCTTCCCGACCGCGTCCGGGACGACCAAGCACAAGCTCGACGTCGGGACGCCCGGACACCGCGAGTTCCTCCTGCACGTCCCGCCGGCCCTCGCCCACCGCGAGTGGAAGGACGGCAAGCCGGACAAGCCGCTGCCGCTCGTCATCGCGCTGCACGGCGGCCTCGCCAACATGTCGCGGATGGAGTCGCTGTCCGGGTTCGATCCCGTCGCGGACGACAAGGGGTTCCTGGTCGCCTACCCGGACGGGTTCATGACCACCTGGAACGCGGGCGACTGCTGCGGCCCGGCCAAGATCGGGCACATCGACGACGTCGGCTTCCTGACCAAGCTGATCGACCGGCTGAACTCGGCCGGGCTGACCGACCCGAAGCGGGTGTTCGTGACCGGGTTCTCCAACGGCGCCGGGATGGCGTACCGGATGGGCTGCGAGGCCGCCGGCAAGGTCGCCGCGATCGGGGTCGTGGAGGGCGCGCTGGTGACCGGGTGCGAGCCGTCCCGTCCGGTGTCGGCGATCATCTTCCACGGGACGGCCGACCGCAACGTGCCGTTCGGCGGCGGCGGACGGCGCGACATCAACGACGACCGGCCCTATCCTCCTGTCTCGTTCGCCGTGGACTCCTGGCGCGAGCGCAACGACCTGCCCGCGCCGAAGGCGACGACGCTGGAGGCGCAGAAGGGGAATCTCCAGTGCTCGTCCAGCGCCAAGGACGGGGTGTCGCTCGCGCTGTGCAAGGTGGTCGGCGGCGGGCACGCGTGGCCGAAGGGCGCGGCCCCGATGCTGTGGGACTTCTTCGCCGGCCACGGCCGATCATGAAATACTGAGATGATCATGAATATGTGAAGCGGTTTCATATTTGACCGTTATGTGGCACTGTTAGGCCATGAACCTCCGGGACCGCTACGACGCCGCCACGGCCGACCTCGACGCCCCCCTCGCGATCGTCGACCTGACGGCGCTGCGCGCGAACGCGGCGGACCTGGTCCGGCGGGCGGCCGGCAAGCCGATCCGGGTCGCCAGCAAGTCGGTGCGGTGCCGGGCCGTCCTGGACGAGGTCCTCGCCATGGACGGATTCGCCGGGATCATGGCCTTCACCCTCCCCGAGGCCCTCTGGCTCGCCCGCGAGGGCGTCAGCGACGACATCCTGGTCGCCTACCCGACCGCCGACCGGGCCGCGCTGCGCGAGCTGGCCGCCGACGAGCACGCCGCGTCGGTGATCACGCTCATGGTCGACTGCGCCGAGCACCTGGAGCTCATCGAGACCCACTCCGCCGGACGCCAGATCCGCGTCTGCGTCGACGTGGACGCGTCCTACCGGGTGCTGCACGGCATGCTCCAGATCGGCCCGCGCCGGTCCCCGCTGCACTCCGCCGACCAGGTCCGCGACTTCGCCGAGACCGTCCTCAAGCGGCCGGGCCTGCGGCTGGTCGGCCTGATGGCCTACGAGGGGCAGATCGCGGGCGTCGGCGACCAGGTCCCCGGCCAGGCCGCCAAGTCCCGGGTCATCAGGGCCATGCAGAAGCGGTCCCGGCTGGAGCTCGCCCGCCGCCGCGCCGCGATCGTCCGGGCCGTCCGCGACCTGACCGACCTGGAGTTCGTCAACGGCGGCGGGACGGGCAGCGTCGAGAACACCGTCCGGGAGAAGGCCGTCACCGAGGTCGCCGCCGGGTCCGGGCTCTACCAGCCGCACCTGTTCGACTACTACTCCAACTTCCAGGGCCGTCCGGCGGCGCTGTTCGCGCTGCCGGTGGTGCGCCGCCCCGGACCGGGGGTCGTGACCTGCCTCGGCGGCGGCTACCTGGCCTCCGGCACCGCCGACGGCCTGCGCCTCCCCCGCCCGTACCTGCCGACCGGGCTCTCCTACAACTCCCTGGAAGGCGCGGGCGAGGTGCAGACGCCGCTGCACGGCGAGGCCGCCGACCTGCTGTCGATCGGCGACCGCGTCTGGTTCCGGCACACCAAGGCCGGCGAGCTGTGCGAACGCTTCGCCGAACTGCACCTCATCGAGGGCGACCGGATCACCGCCACCGTCCCCACCTACCGCGGCGAGGGCAAGACCTTCCTCTGACCTCTAACCCCCGCCCCCGCCACTCCGCGCGACCGCGCGGGCCGGGTAACGCGAGACGCGGGCGACGGCGGACCCATACCGGTTAGGTTGGCCGGTATGAGCGACGCCCCGGTGATCAGCGTGCGCGGCGAGGCGGTGCTGGAGGCGCCGCCCGAGATCGCCCGCCTGTCCGTCCACGTGCGGGTCCAGGAAGGCGACCGCGGGACGGCACTCGACAAGCTCACCGCCGGCAACCGCCGCTGCCTCGACCTGCTCGCGTCCTACGGCGAGGCGGTCGAACGTGCCGAGACCGGCGACCTCTACATCACCCCCCTGGTGAAGTACCGGCGGCGCGAGGGCGACATCCGCGCCTACCAGGGGACCATCTGGACGAACGTCACCGTCGTCGACTTCACCGTCCTCGGCGACCTGGTCGTCCGCCTCGCCGACATGGAGCGCACCACCGTGGAGGGCCCGCACTGGGCGCTGCGGCACGACTCCCCGGTGCACGCGCGCGCCGCCGAGCAGGCCGCGCGCGCCGCCGTCGAACGCGCCCGCCGCTACGCCGCCGCCCTCGGCTCCTCGCTCACCGGCTTGGTCGAGCTGTCCGACGAGCGCCTGACCGGCCACGACGACTCCTGGGCGCCCGGCGCGGCCCGCCGCGGCTACGGCGTCGCGTCGGCCGACGCGGCCGCCGAACCCGAGGCCCTCGACCTCACCCCGCGGACCCAGACCGTCACCGCCTCCGTCATCGCCCGCTTCCACGCCACCGCCCCGGACCTCGCATGACCGCCCCCGAAGCGCCCGCCGCCACCCCGGCGGCCACCGACCGTCCCGCCACCACCGGCGCGGCGGCCGCGAGCCCGGCAGGCGGGCCCGGACGGGAGCCCTCCCTCGGCACGCCCGACCCGTGCGGCGAGCGCGGCCCCGGCGTCGGGACCGGCGGCGACGGCCTGGACGTGTTCCTGACCGGCCAGGTCTTCATGGACATGATCTTCACCGGGCTGCCCGGCCTGCCGCCGCCCGGCACGGAGCTGGTCACCGACGGCCTCGGCTCCGCGCCCGGCGGGATCGCCAACATCGCCGTCGCGATGAGCCGCCTCGGCCTGCGCACCGGTCTCGCCGCCGCGTTCGGCGACGACATGTTCGGCGCCTACCTCTGGCGGACGCTCGCCGAGCAGGAGTCGGTGGACCTGTCGTCCTCGGTGCGCGTCCCCGGCTGGCACACCCCGGTGACCGTCTCGCTCGCCACCGACGCCGACCGCAGCATGGTCACCTACACCCGTCCGCTCGACCTGCCGGACGGCTCCCTGGTCACCGAGCCGCCCGCCGCGCGCACCTGCTTCGTCGACATCGACCGCCCCGTCCCCGGCTGGGCGCTCGCCGCGCGCGCCCGCGGCTCGACCGTCTTCGCCGACCTCGGCTGGGACCCCACCGAGACCTGGGCCGGGCACGTCCTGGACCGCCTGGACGACGTGGACGTCTTCCTCCCGAACGCCGTCGAGGCCATGGCCTACACCCGCACGTCCACCCCGGAGGCCGCGCTCGACGTGCTGGCCGGACGGGTCGGGACGGTGGTCGTGAAGCTCGGTTCCCGGGGCGCGATCGCGGCGTCCGGGGGCGAGCGCGCCGCGGCCGCCGCGCTGCCCGTCCGCGCCCTCGACCCGACCGGGGCCGGGGACGTGTTCGCCGCCGGGTTCGTGTTCGCCACCCTCAAGCAGTGGCCGCTGGAGCAGCGGCTCCAGTTCGCCAACCTCGTCGCGGGCCTGTCCGTCCGGCACCACTCCGGCTCGCTGGGCGCGCCCTGCTGGGGCGAGATCGCCGCGTTCGGCGAGTCCGGCGAGGTCCCCGCCGCCGAACTGGAGCGGTACGCCTTCGTCGTCCCGCACATCCCCGAGGCCGAGATCGGACGCGGCCCCGACTCGGTCACGCGCGCCGAACCCACGCTCCGGTGACCGGCTGAACTTCTCCCTCAAGGCCAGTGACGAGCGGAAAAGCCGAAGGCGCCGGTCCGTCCACCTGGACGGACCGGCGCCTTCGCTCGGCTCACCTGCCGCGCCGCTTCCTGGCACGCCGCCGCATCATCCCGAGGACGGTCAGCCCGACCACCACGCCGACCCCCACCTTCACCAGCGTGGGGTTGATCGGGCCGGGCCCGCCGTCCTCGTCCGGCACCCGGATGGCCGCGTCGACCGTCCGCCGGACCTGCTCGACCTCTTCCTTCAGCCGCTCCGCGCCCCGCTGCGCGACGTTCTTCGGGTTGACCCGGTCCGCGAGCTCGTCGATGGTGCGCGCGAGCTCCTGCCGGGACCGCTCGATCTCCTGCTGGAGCGCCTGCGGGTCGCTGGACCTGTCAGCCATGCCCTCGTCCTTGTCGTCTCTGCCGCCGAAGTCACATGATCCGAACAGTCTTGCAGGTCCACGCCTGAAACGCCCGCCGCACCCCAGCCGGTAGGTTGGAGCCGAGCGTCCCGAGCGAAAGGCGGAACAGGTGTCCGAGCGTTTGCAGCCAGGCGATGTCGCACCGGGGTTCGAGCTTCCCGACGCCGACGGGAAGCCGGTGTCCCTGGCCTCCCTGCGCGGCCGGCGGGTGGTCCTCTACTTCTACCCGGCCGCGATGACCCCCGGCTGCACCAAGGAGTCGGTCGACTTCCAGGGCAGCCTCGCCGACCTCGAGGCGGCGGGCACCACCGTCGTCGGCATCTCCCCCGACAAGCCGGAGAAGCTCGCCCGGTTCCGCGAGAAGGAGGGCCTCACCTTCCCCCTCCTCTCCGACCCCGGCATGGAGGTCCTGAAGGCCTACGGCGCCTACGGCGAGAAGAAGCTGTACGGCAAGACGGTCGTCGGCGTCATCCGCTCCACCTTCGTCATCTCCCCCGAAGGCGAGATCGAGCAGGCCTACTACAACGTGAAGGCCACCGGCCACGTCGACCGCCTCCGCCGCGACCTCACCTTGTGATTCCAGCGCCCCGGGCTGCGATTCGCCGGCCTGCCGGACGTGTCCGGCAGGCCGGCGTGATCGCCGCACGGGTGGTGGGCATGTCACAATTCTCCAGTCGGCGCCGACCCGCCGACCCGGGGGGAAATCCCCCAAACTTCGCGGACGTGGCGAAAAGGTATACGCGCCAGATTTAGGTTCTGGTGGTGGAAACACCATGGGGGTTCGAGTCCCCCCGTCCGCACCACCTTTTGCGGTGTGCGATTCGCTCGCGCGAGGCCCGCGGGCGGCCTGGGGGTCGTCCCCTTCTCCGTTCATAGTTTGAAAACGGGGCTCGGTTTCGGGGGGCGACCGGGCCTAGTGTGGGGGCAGAGCCGCCCCTGGGAGCGTGTGGGCGGAGGCGGCCGACACTGACCGGGTGGGCACCGTGAGCCAAGCTTTCAGCCATCGCGTGCTTCCGTACGACCGCGCGGACGACCTGCTGGACGGCGCGCTGCCGTTCCTGCGGGAGGGCATCGAGGACGGTGACCGGGTGCTCGCGGTCACGACGCTGGCGATGCACATGCTGCTCCGCGACAAGCTCGGGGCGGACGCGGCCGGCGTGGAGTTCTTCGAGTCGGACAAGTGGTACGCGCATCCGGCCCGCTATCTCGCCGACACCCTGGCGCTCGCCGAGACGGCGGCGTGGCAGAAGCGGCGGCTGCGCGTGCTCGGCGAGCCCGCGTGGGCGCGGCGCGGGCCGCTGGAGCAACGGGAGTGGCAGCGGGTCGAGGCCATCACGAACGCGGCGTTCACCGGCACCGGCGCGGCGCTGCTGTGCGCGTACTCGCGGACGCTGCCGGCCGGGGTGGTCGCGTCGTCCCGGCAGACGCATCCGGAGACGACGCGCGGGCGGGCGACGCTGCCGAACCCCGGCTACCAGGAGCCATGGGCGTACAACGAGCGGCTCGACTCGGGGCCGCTGCCGCCCGCGCCGGACGACTCGTTCGACCTGGACATCGACGTGCCCGACCTGTACTGGATCCGCGCCTACGTCACCGACTTCGCGCGCCGCACGCCGCTGCCGGAGGACGACCTCCAGCGGCTGCTCGTCGCGGTGACCGAGGTGGTGACGAACGCGCAGCGGCACGGCCGCCCGCCGATCGCGCTGCGGTTGTGGCTGGAGCCGGGCGCGCTGGTGTGCGAGGTGACCGACCACGGCCACTGGACCGAGCGCACCGGGTTCGGCCTGATCCCGCCGAAGCCCGCGGGCGGCGAGGGCGGCGCCGGGCGGTTCGGGCTGTGGGCGGTGCGGCTGCTGTGCTCGCTCGTCCAGATCCGGACGGGCCGGGACGGGACGACGGTGCGGTTGAGGCTGCAGGTCCCGGGCGTGCCGGCCGCCCTGCCGGTCAACACAGCGTGAGGGAGCTTGTGCGAAGGGCTTTCTTTTCCCTTCGCCCGGCGTAGGCTGGGCGGGTCCGAGACAACCTGGATGGGCAGGCCATGGAGAGCATCCCCTGGTTCGACGAACGTTCCGTCAGCGAGGTGCGGCCGGGCGACCACGGGTTGCTCGGCTATGTCGACGCCGAGGAGCGCGACCGGGTCGTGGGCCCGTTCGTGCAGGCGGGGCTGGCGACCGAGGAGAAGGTCGTCTACATCACCGACCAGCCGGCCGAGTCGCTGCCGGGCCTGGAGCGCTGCTCCTTCGACCTGCCGAAGCTGCGGTCGTCGCGCCAGCTCCGGCTGCTGTCGCGGCAGGAGGCGTGCCTGAGCCGGACGGGCGCGTTCGAGCCGGGCAGGCTCGCCGACACGCTGTACCGGGAGCGGGAGTCGGCGTTCGGGCAGGGGTTCCGGGCCGTCCGGGTGACGATGGACTCGACCTGGCTGCTGCTGCAGGGCGGCCCCGACGCGATGCTGAGCTGCGAGGACCGCGTCGACCAGGCGATCTCCCCGAGCACGATGGCGATGGGCATCTGCCAGGTCGACGTGCGCCGGTGCGGGAAGGGCCAGTTCGACGCGCTGCGCGAGTCGCATGAGGTGCTGATGCGGGTGGACGCCGAGTTCGACGACGGCATTCTGACGATCCGGCGGATCTACGGTCCGTTCGGCCTGCAGTTGCGGGGCGAGCTGGACGCGTCGCGGCACTCGCACGTGTCCGAGCACCTGCTGCGGGCGATGGCGAGCCGCACCGGCGACATCCACCTGCACGTCGGGAGCCTCGACTTCATCGACATCGGCGGGCTGAACCTGCTCGCCCAGCACGCCGCGGAGCTGCCGCCGGGCGGCTCGCTGATCCTCGACCACCTGCGTCCGGACGTGGAGAACGTCATCACGATGGTCGGCTGGAACCGGTTGCCGAGGCTGAGGCCGGGCGCGCGGACGGGAGGGGACGTCCGATGAGCTCGGTCGCGCGACCGGCGGGCGCCGGACCCAGGCCCCTGGAACACCGGGCCTTCCTGTTCGCCGGGATGGACGACTTCCTCGACACGGCCGTCCCGTTCGTCCGGGAGGGCCTGGAGGACGACGATCGCTCGGTCGTGGTGGTCGTGAAGGAGCCGCGGCTGGGGGCGCTGCGCGACCACTTCCCGGGCGTGCCGGACGAGGTGTTCGTCGACGCCGCGGGGTTCTACGAGCATCCCGTGCGGACGCTGCGCAGCTACCTGGAGCTGGTGAAGGCGGAGCACCCGCGCAGCGTGCACGCGCTGGCCGAGCAGGTGTGGCACGAGGAGTGGACG
>NZ_JBFAOF010000124.1:0-12542 GCF_040675125.1 Spirillospora sp. NPDC049652
CGGCGCCCGCCGCGACGGCCGTGCGGCACTCCCCACGGGGTTGACGTCGGGACGGCCGGGGCCCGCCTGGCAGGATGGGTGCCTGTGACCGGCATCTACGACGATCCCTGGGCCTACGAGCTGGCGTGCTCGTTCCGCGACGTGCCCGCCGAGGTGGACACGTTGCTGGAGTGGACCGTCCGGCACCGCTCGTCCGGCGCGTCGGCCCGGACCGTCCTGGAGCTGGCGGCGGGCCCGGCCGAGCACGCCCGCGAGTTCGCCCGGCGCGGCCTGACCGCGACCGCCCTGGACCTGCATCCGGCCATGTGCGCCTACGCCGACCAGCAGGCCAAGGAGTGCGGCCTCGACCTGGACGTCGTCCAGGAGGACATGACCTCGTTCGCGCTCGGCCGCCGGTTCGACCTGGTCGTGACGATGCTGGACTCCACGTCCCACCTGATGACCCTGGACGCCTTCGTCGCGCACCTGGACCGCACCGCCGACCACCTCAACGCCGACGGCCTGTACGTGCTGGAGATGTCGCACCCGCGCGACCGCCTCACCGACGACCCGTCCGTCTCCACCGGCTGGACGGTCGAGCACGACGGCCCCGGCGGCAAGGTGGAGGCGACCGTGCGGTGGGGCGAGCCGTCCGACCGCCTCGACCCGGTCACGCAGATCGCCGACGACCACGTCACCATGACCATCACCAGGCCGGACACGCCGGTCCGGGTGATCCGCGACGTGGTGCCCTACCGGTTCTGGACCGCGACCGAGCTGAGCGCCGCCGTCCGGCTGTCCGGAGCGCTGGAGACCGTCGCGCAGTACGGCGACTTCGGCGACGTCGCCCTCACCGACGCCGGGGCCTGGCGCATGATCACCGTCCTGCGCCGCGCCTGAGCCCGGCCCTGGCCGGGCCGGGCCGGGCCGGACGGGACGGGTGCGCGGGCGGGGCCGGGGTCAGGGGAGCTGGAGGGCCGAGCGGGTCGGCTCGATCTCGATGATCTCGTAGCGGGCGGCGCCGGACCGCTGGAACGGGTCCTCGGCGACGATCTCCTCGATCCGGGCGCGGTCGACGCCGGTGGCCAGGATGGCCCCGCCGGTGCGCGGGACGCGCCGGGCGGTGAGCAGGAAGGTGCCCGCGGACATGTGCCGGTCGACGTACTCGTAGTGCTCGTCGAGCATCCGGTCGAGTTCGTCCAGCGTCCCGGACTCGTAGTGCAGCAGCAGAATGAACATGGCCCACAGTCAACGGCCGGGCCGTCAGCGGGGTCCACGAGGCGGTGCCTGAGGCGGGGTAGGCGGAGCCTAACGCTCCAGGTCGCGGGCGATCAGCGGCAGCAGCGGGTGACGCGTGTCACCCATCCAGGCCACCGCGAACTCCACCATCGGGGCACCGGCGCGCAGCGGCCGCCAGGCCAGTCCCGGTTCGGCGGCGGACGCCGGACGCAGCGCCACGACCGGCTCCCCCGCCGCCAGCTCCGCATGGGTGATCGCGCGGCGGGCGGTGGAGACCCGCAGCCGGGGATGCCATCCGGCGGTGTGGCAGGCCGCCAGCAGCGCGTCGTGGTACCCCGGCGCGCGCTCCCGGGGGAACCACAGCAACTCCTGGTCGTGCAGCCGCTCCCAGGCGATGCGCTCCTCGGCGGCCAGCGGATGGTCCGCGGCCATCAGAAGCCCGAGCGGCTCGCGGTGCACCACCCGGACCTCCAGCCCGGCGACCTGCCCGACCGGCATCGACAGCACCCCCAGGTCGAGGTCGCGGTGCCGCAGGCGCTGCAGTTGCCGGTCGGTGGGCGCGTCCTCGAAGGCCACCTCGGCGCCCAGCGCGCGGGCCGCCGCCCGGATTCGCGCCGGCAGCCGGGCGGGGACCCCGGGCGGCAGCCCGACCGTGTGGACCCGCACCGCCGAGGCGGCCTGCTCCACCGCGCGCCGGGCCCGTTCCACGGCCGCCAGCGCCGCCCGCGCCTCGGGCAGCAGCGCCTCCCCCGCCGGGGTCAGGGCCATCCCGGCGGCCGACCGCTCGAACAGCCGCGCGCCCAGGTCGTCCTCCAGCGCCCGGATCTGCTGGCTCAGCGACGGCGACCTCAACCCCAGCGCCTCGGCGGCGCGGGTGAGATTGCCCTCCCGCGCCACCGCGCAGAAATACCTGAGCTGCCGCAACTCCATCCGCACAGGGTAGGAACCCCCGCGCGCCGGTCAGCCGACCGGGTGGGGCCCGGGGTCGCCTTCCTTCGGAACGACCATCAGCCCGACCGAGTCGGAGCTCCGCATCCACGCGCCGGTGATGCGGCGTTCGCCGGAGGGACGCCACGTCACCGGCGCGTCCCAGTACCTGCCCGACCCGTCGGCCTTGAACGCACCGAGCACGAAGACCGAGGACAGGCCGCGACGGCGCAGGTCGGCGAGGGCCTCGGCGACCGTCCGGTCCGCCAGACGCAGCCCCTTGGCGTGATCGCCCCGGATCGGGGACGCGTCGAAGAAGACCTCACCGGGCTCGGCCTTCCGGCCGATGACGATGTCGGCTCCTCCCAGGCGGTACATCGCACCGCTCAACCGGACCCTCAACGGGCAGGCGCCCTGGCCCGGCGGGCACTTCAGCACGGCGTCGGACGTCCCCGTCACACCTCCCTTGGGCATTCCGCCCTTGGGCGCGTGCAGGTCGCCGATCTGGACGATCTGGCGTTCGTTGCCGGGCATGACCGGGACGATGCGCAGCCTGGCCTCCAGCCCGACCTTGGCGAACGCCTCGCTGAACTCACGCTGGTCGGCGTAGGCGTTCTTGACCTCGACCTCGTACTCGGTGCCCTTGACCTGGATCGACATGGCCGCGTTGGCGTAGCTGCGCAGCGGCGCCGAGTGCCGGCCGTCCGGCATCAGGACGACGACGGCAGCCGCGGCGGCGGCCGAGACGAGCACCGCTCCTCCCGCCAGCCGGGGAAGGCGCCGAGAACGACGGCGTCCAGGGGCCGGTGCTTCAGCGGCGGTGACGGCCGCCAGCAGGGCGCGCCCTCCGGCGCCGTCCGGTTCGCTCGTGATGTCGCCGTCGCGCACCGTCGCCAGGCCCGCCACAAGATCGTCGATGCCGTGCGTCATGTCAGCTCACTCCCCTGAAGAACGGGCCCGGCCTGCGCGGCCGCGCCTGGACGGTCGACGCCCGCCGACCGCAGAGCGCGCGCGAAGCGCTTGCGGGCCCGGTGCAGGCGAATGCTCACGGCGTTGGACGAGCAGCCGAGCACCGTCGCGATCTCGGCGTTGGACAGCCCCTCCCAGGCCACGAGCGCGAGAAGCTCACGATCGCGGTCGGGCAGCCGGCCGAAGACTTCGGCGACCGCCGAGGAGTCCTCCCGCGACGGCGCGGCCACCGACAACTCGGCGATCAGCGCCGCCGTCTTCAGCCCGTGGCGGCGCGCCCCACGGCGCTGGTTGGCCAGCACACGGCGCGCGACGCCGTACAGCCACAGGCGCGCCTCTCCCCCGGACGGCATCTCCGCCGCGCGCCGCCAGGCGACCGCGAACGTCTCAGCCACCACGTCGGCCGCGTCCTCGGGCGAGTCGCACCGACGCAGGGCGTAACCGAGCAGGGGTTTGTAGGTGGCGGCGTAGACCTCCGCGAACTCGTCCTCACCCATCCGGGTCCCTCGACATCCGGCCTCCTGAACATGTGACCTCTTGGTGAACGATCACCTGCACATGTCCGGACCCCACCCCGGATCTTTCACCCCCGCACAGATTCGAACGGCCCTCCCGCGCCGCGTCGTCCGCCGGAGCAGGCGGTGCCCCGGCGAACGACCTGGCGGCGAAGGCTCCGCCCGGGTGTCATGACCAGGCGGTGCTCACGGGGTGGGGGCCCAGCCCGGCATCGGGTGGGCGGCCATCAGCTCGCGGATCTCGGCCGCGATCCGCTCCACCGCCGACTCGTCCCCCTTCGCCGACGCCTGGACGACCTCGTCGATCCACGCGGCGAGCGGCTCCATGTGCCGCTCGGTCAGCCCGCGCGTGGTGATCGCCGCCGTCCCGATGCGCAGCCCGGACGGGTCGAACGGCTTGCGCGGGTCGAACGGGACCGCGTTGTAGTTGAGCTCGATCCCGGCCCGGTCGAGCGCCTGCGCGGCGGGCTTGCCCGCGACGCCCTTGTTGGTCAGGTCGATGAGGATCAGGTGGTTGTCGGTGCCGCCGGAGATGAGGTCGTAGCCGCGGGCGAGCAGCGCGTCCGCCAGCGCCCGCGCGTTCGCGACGACCTGCCGGGCGTAGACCGGGAAGTCCGGCTGCGCCGCCTCGCGCAGCGCCACCGCGATCGCGGCGGTCGTGTGGTTGTGCGGGCCGCCCTGCAGCCCGGGGAAGACGGCCTTGTCGACCGCCTTCGCGTGCTCCTCGGTGGACAGCACCATCGCGCCGCGCGGGCCGCGCAGGGTCTTGTGCGTGGTGGTGGTGATCACGTCCGCGTGGCCCGCCGGGGACGGGTGCGCGCCGCCCGCGATCAGGCCCGCGATGTGCGCGATGTCGGCGGCCAGCACGGCGCCGACCTCGCGCGCGATCTCCGCGAACGCCGGGAAGTCGATCGTGCGGGGGATCGCCGTCCCGCCGCACCAGATCAGCTTCGGCCGCTCGCGCAGCGCCAGATCGCGGACCTCGTCCATGTCCACGCGGCCGGTGTCGGCGCGCACGCCGTACCGGACGGGGTTGAACCACTTGCCCGTCGCCGACACCGACCAGCCGTGCGTCAGGTGGCCGCCCATCGGCAGCGAGAGCCCGAGCACGGTGTCGCCGGGGTTCAGGAACGCCAGGTAGACGGCGAGGTTGGCGGGCGAGCCCGAGTACGGCTGGACGTTGGCGTGCTCGACCCCGAACACGGCCTTGGCGCGCTCGATCGCGGCCAGCTCGACCGGGTCGACGTTCTGCTGGCCCTCGTAGTACCGGCGGCCCGCGTAGCCCTCGGAGTACTTGTTGGTGAGGACGCTCCCGGTCGCCTCCAGCACGGCGGGCGAGACGTAGTTCTCCGAGGCGATCAGCCGGATCTTCTCGAACTGGCGGCGGGCCTCGGCCTCCACCAGCCCGCCGATCTCGGGGTCCTCGGCCAGCAGGTGGGACATCGACGGCTCGTGCACGGTGCCTCCGCGAAGGTCGGGCCGGAGGCTCGGTGTCGGGCACCCCGGCATGGTGAGGTGTCCCGTACACCCAGGCGCGCGGTGTGCGGACGGCGGTCTTCGCTCCCCGGTGGTCGGCTCCACCTTGACTGCGCCAGTCGCGTGCCCGTCATCATAGCGGCCCGCGGCCTGGCGTCCCTTTGATCCTTTTTATGCCTTCGGTACCCCTCACCCGCTAGGGTCGCTGGGATGCGTTCCGAACTCCCCCTCCGCAGGCCGGACGCGACCGTCCGGCTGGGCTGGCTGGACGCCCTGCGCGGCGTCGCCGCGATCACCGTGGCGCTGCACCACGCGTCCTACCACTACCTGCCGGACTTCCGCCGGACGCTGCTCGCGTGGTTCGACCCGGGGGCCTTCGGAGTTCTGGTGTTCTTCCTGGTCAGCGGCTATATCGTGCCCGCGTCGCTGGAGCGCCGGGGATCGGTGCGCCGGTTCTGGATCGGCCGGGTCCTGCGGATCTACCCGCTGCTCGCCGCCGTCGTCGCGGTCGTGGTCCTCCTGCACGTGACGGGCCTGTACGCGCTGCGGAACGGCCTCGTGCCCGAACACCACCCGGCCACGATCGCGCTCTCCCACCTGACGATGATGCAGGACCTGCTCGGCGTGCCGAGCGCGATCAACGTGCTCTGGACGCTGTCCTACGAGATGGCGTTCTACCTGCTGGTCGTCGCCCTGTTCTCGGTCGGCTGGCACCGCCGGTCGGTGGCCACCGCGTCCACGCTGGCGGTCGCCGCGCCCGCCCTGGCGCTGGTCCTGCCCACCGCCGCGCTGACCACCCGGTTCGGGGACGGCCGGGTCTCGCTCGCCGCGTTCCTGCTGATGGCCGCCTCGATCGGGCTGGCCTGCGTCCGGCGGACCGCGGTCGCCCGGTCCGCGGCGCTGCTCGGCGGCGCCCTCGCCCTCACCCTCGTCCTGGTGAACGGGCGCGTCGACCCCTGGGAGGGCCTCGTGATCCTGGCGGTCATGTTCACCGGGACGGTCGTCCACCGGGCCGAACGCGGCCAGATCCGGCCCCGCACCGCCGCCGGCGTCTGCGCCCTGGTGCTCGTCAGCGCCGTCGGCACCGGGATCTGGCGCGTCCGGCGGTACACCGACTGGGACACCGACCTCGGTGAGAAGCGCGCCTGGGCGCTGGCCGTCGTCGGCGCGTTCGTCCTGTTCGCGATCGGGTTCGCGCTGCGCCACCGGCACGTCCCGCGCTGGCTGGCGTGGACGGGCGTGGTCAGCTACTCGGCCTACCTGCTGCACGAACCGCTGCTGATGGGCCTGGACATGGCGTTCGAGCGGCCCCGCAGCGACCAGCCGCTGCTGATGGTCCCGTTCCTGGCGCTGGTGCTCGCGGCGAGCTGGGCGACGCACCGGTGGATCGAACGTCCGGGCCAGCGCCTCGGCCACGCCCTCGCCCAGCGCCTCGACCCCGCACCGCCGCCGTCCACCCACGTGGACCTGGCCTCGGACCCAACGCAGGACAGGGTCGCGCCGGAAGCCCCCGCCACCGAGGTGTCGGCGCCCGACCAGGCCGAGCGCCGGGACGCCACGTCCACCGAAGGCCCCGACCAGCCGTCCCTGGTCCACTGACCGACCACGTTCACCAGGTCTCGGGGGCGGAAGCGATCCGCCCCGGCAAGGCCGGATGACCGGGTCCTGGCCGGGGCGGGGACCGCTACCGCTGGGCCGATCGAGGCGCGGTCACGACGAACCGGGCGGTGTTCTGCTCGGCGCCGGCGTCCGATCGCTCGAAGCCGGCCTTTTCCAGAACCCTGACCGACGGTGGGTTCGACAGCTCCACATGGGCGCAGACCGTGTGGACGCCCGGTGCGGTGAGGGCGAACCCGGTCAGCGCGCGCGTGGCCTCGGGAGCGTAACCGCGGCCTCGCCGGGAGGCCACGACGCCGTACCCGATTTCCAGGACGCCGTCGGCGGGCGGCCAGAACAGGCCGATCGAGCCGACCACCAGACCGCTGTCGCGCTCGATGATCTGCCGGTGGCCGTAGTCGCCCAGCCACGCGGGATGGTCGGCGAACAGGCCCGCGATGACCTGGTCGCCCTCGGCGGGGAAGTCCGGGGCCCAGTGCGCTCGCCGGGCGCCGTCCAGGACGGCGGCGACCTCGCCCGGGCTCCACGACCGCAGGACGAGGCGGTCGGTGGTCAGATCGGCATCGGTCGCCGGGGGAAGGGAAGACACCTGAGTCTCCTGCTCGGTGGTGACGAACCGGGCGGCGCGGGCTCGCGCGGCCCGGAAAAGGGCATGCTGGTGACGCCGGCGGCAGCCATATTCATCGATCTCCCACAGTCAGTGATCATGCTTCCGCGCGAGGCTAACCGGCCCGCGTGAGCCGGGCAATCCGATTCCTCGGGCACGGCCGCCCCGTCCCGAGTTCCGTGCCCCGGTGATCCGCCGCCCCAGCGCAGCGGCCGGCCGAGACCGAACGCCGAAAAGCCCGGACCTCCGCGCGGACGCGGAAGGCCGGGCTTTCGGGGAACTGCGGGAACGAAACGGCCCGGTCCCGCGGCGGGTACCGGGCCAGAGGGGACGCGCGTCAGGCGCGCGCGGCCTCCATGGCGCGCTTCACGGCAGCGCGCTTCTCGCGGAGCTTGTTGAGGGCCTCCTCGAGGATGGCCTCACCGTCGGCGTCGCTGCGCCGCTCCTTCACGTACGCGAGATGCGTCTTGTACGGCTCGGTCTTCGGCGGGGCCGGCGGGTGGTCCTTGTCCTGGCCGGCCGGGAACCCGCAGCGCGGGCAGTCCCACGTGTCGGGGACCGCGACGTCGGTCGCGAAGCTCGGCCGGGTCTCATGCCGGTTGGCGCAGTAGAAGGTCACCCACACGCGGGGCGCCGCGTCCCCGCGCTCGGCCTCACCCATCGGTCCGGCGCCGACACGGCTTCCCCGAATCGCGTTGCCACTACCCACGGACATACTCCTCGGTCGATACGCCGCCGCCCGCTGCGAGGTCACTCCGGGAGCCGGGCGGCGGCTCGGCGGTGTTAGGTGTTCTTCGGCTCAGATGCCACGGGACCGGTACTACGGGACCGGCCCCGGTGAGCGCGGGTCAGCCGTGCTTGAACAGCAGACCCAGCACGATGATCGAGGCGAACCAGACCACGCCGACCCCGACGGTCAGCCGGTCCAGGTTCCGCTCGACCACCGACGAGCCGCCCAGCGACGACGAGATGCCGCCGCCGAACATGTCGGACAGTCCCCCACCCTTGCCCTTGTGCATCAGGACGAGAACCACCATCAGCAAACTCGTGATGATGAGCACGATGGACGAAGCGATGATCACAGTTGCGCGCCTTCTCTGGCCTGCCCCGCCGAGGCGGGGCCTGTCTGATGTTGGACGGAGGATCTAGCCGGGCGGTTTACCCGTCACCCCCGCAGGGTACGACGAAGTCTTCGCTGGTTCGGCAAGAACCGGCGGGTCGAGACCGAATTGATCTCAAGTCGCCGGTCCCCCCGCCGCCGGAATCAGGCCGGGAGGTCCCGGTATCGGCAGATCTTGACGAACTCCCCCGCGTCCAGGCTGGCACCTCCGACCAAAGCGCCGTCCACGTCCGGCTGCGCCATGATCCCGGCGATGTTGCTCCCCTTGACCGAGCCACCGTACAGGATCCGCACCCTGGCGGCCGTCTCACCGTCGTACAGCTCGCCCAGCCGCTCCCGGATCGCGCCGATGACCTCCTGCGCGTCCTGCGGCGTGGCGACCTCGCCGGTGCCGATCGCCCAGACCGGCTCATAGGCGATCACCAGCTCGGCGGCCTGGTCGGCCGGGATCTTCTCCAGCGCGCCGGCGACCTGGCGCAGGCAGTGCCCGACGTGCTCGCCCGCCTTGCGCACCTCCAGGCCCTCGCCGACGCACACGATCGGGGTGATCTTGTTCGCGATCGCGGCCTTGGCCTTGGCGTTGACCAGCGCGTCGTCCTCGTGGTGGTACTGGCGGCGCTCGGAGTGCCCCACGGTCGCGTAGGCGCAGCCCAGCTTGGCCAGCATCGCCCCGGAGATCTCGCCGGTGTAGGCGCCGGACGCGTGCTGGGAGATGTCCTGGGAGCCGTAGGCGATCTGCAGCTTGTCGGCGTCCACCAGCGTCTGCACCGAGCGGATGTCGGTGAACGGCGGCAGCACGGCGACGTCCACCGCGGCGAAGTCGGCCTCCTTCAGCCCGAACGCGAGCTTCTGGACGAGCGCGATCGCCTCGAAGTGGTTGTTGTTCATCTTCCAGTTGCCCGCCATGAGCGGCTTGCGCGCGGGGGCTTTCGCGGAAGGGGCCATCTCGGTCAGTCCTCCAGAGCCTTCAGGCCGGGCAGGGTCTTGCCTTCGAGGTACTCCAGGCTGGCGCCGCCGCCGGTGGAGATGTGGGAGAAGCGCTTCTCGTCGAAGCCGAGCCGCCGGACGGCCGCCGCCGAGTCGCCGCCGCCGACCACGGTGAACGCGCCGGACGCCTCGCGCGCGTCGATCAGGGCCTGCGCGACGGCGCGGGTGCCGTGCGAGTAGGGCTCCATCTCGAACACGCCCATCGGGCCGTTCCAGAACACGGTCGCGGCGTCGGCGAGGCGCGAGGCGAACAGCTCACCGGACGCCGGGCCGATGTCCAGGCCCATCCGGTCGGCGGGGATCGCGTCGGCCGCGACCACGTCGTGCTCGGCGTCGGCGGCGAACGCGGTCGCGGCGACGATGTCGGTCGGCAGGACGAACTCGACGCCGTTCTCCTCCGCCCGCGCGAGGTACTCGCGGACGGTGTCGAGCTGGTCCTGCTCCAGCAGGGACGCGCCGACCTCGTGGCCCTGGGCCTTGAGGAAGGTGAAGACCATGCCGCCGCCGACCAGGATCCGGTCGGCCTTGCCGAGCAGGTTGTCGATCACGCCGAGCTTGTCGGAGACCTTGGAGCCGCCGAGGACGACCGCGTAGGGGCGGGCCACGTCCTCGGTGAGCTTCCTCAGCACCTCCAGCTCGGCGTCGATCAGGAGGCCGGCGGCGTGCGGCAGCCGCCGGGGGACGTCGTAGACGCTGGCGTGCTTGCGGTGGACGGCGCCGAAGCCGTCCCCGACGTAGAGCTCGGCGAGGGCGGCCAGCTGGTCGGCGAACGCGCCGCGCTCGGCGTCGTCCTTGCTGGTCTCGCCCGGCTCGAAGCGCAGGTTCTCCAGGAGGGCGACCTGCCCGCCGGCGAGGCCCGCGACGGCGGCGCGGGCGGAGTCGCCCACGACGTCGGTCGCGAACGCCACGTCCTGGCCGAGCAGCTCACCGAGCCGCTCGGCGACCGGCGCGAGCGAGAACTCGGGCTTGACCTCGCCCTTCGGACGGCCCAGGTGGGCGCAGACGACCACCTTCGCGCCGCGCTCGGCCAGAGCCCGGATGGTGGGCACGCCGGCCCGGATCCGGCCGTCGTCGGTGATCTTGGAGCCGTCGAGCGGCACGTTCAGGTCGGTGCGGACCAGCACCGTGCGGCCGGTCACGTCCAGGTCGTCGATGGTGCGCATCGGAACGCGGTGTCCTTCCGTGAGTCGCGTGCGGGTGTGCCGCGGGCGGCCCCGGCGCGGGGCCGCCCGCAGACGTGCGCCCGCCGTGGCCCCGGAGCGTGCCGGGGGCCACGGCGGGCGGCGCGGCTCAGACCGACGAGCCGACCAGCTTGACCAGGTCGACCAGGCGGTTGGAGTAGCCCCACTCGTTGTCGTACCAGCCGACGACCTTCACCTGGTTGCCGATGACCTTGGTGAGGCCGGCGTCGAAGATGCAGGACGCCGGGTCGGTGACGATGTCGGAGGAGACGATCGGGTCCTCGGTGTAGGTGAGGATGCCGCGCAGCGGCCCCTCGGCCGCGGCCTTGATCGCGGCGTTGACCTCGTCGGCGGTGGTCTCGCGGCCGACCTCGACGGTCAGGTCGGTGGCCGAGCCGGTGGGGATCGGCACCCGCAGGGCGTAGCCGTCCAGCTTGCCCTTCAGGTCGGGCAGCACCAGGGAGATGGCCTTGGCCGCGCCGGTGGAGGTCGGCACGATGTTGACCGCGGCGGCGCGGGCGCGGCGCAGGTCCTTGTGCGGGCCGTCCTGCAGGTTCTGGTCCTGCGTGTAGGCGTGGATGGTGGTCATCAGGCCCTTCTCGATGCCGAAGGTGTCGCGGATCACCTTGGTCATCGGGGCCAGGCAGTTGGTGGTGCAGGACGCGTTGGAGATCACCGTGTGCTTCGCCGGGTCGTACTGGTCGTCGTTGACGCCCATGACGATGGTGATGTCCTCGTTCTTGGCCGGAGCCGAGATGATGACCTTCTTCGCGCCGTTGTCGGCGTGCACCTTGGCCTTGGTGGCGTCGGTGAAGAAACCGGTGGACTCGACGACGACGTCCACGTCGAAGTCGCTCCACTTCAGGTTGGCCGGGTCGCGGTCGGCCAGCACCTTGATCGCCTTGCCGCCGACGAGGATCTCGTCACCGGCCGCCTTCACCTCTTCGGGGAAGCGGCCCAGGATGCTGTCGTACTTGAGCAGGTGCGCGAGCGTCGCCGGGTCGGTCAGGTCGTTGACCGCCACTACCTCGATGTCGGCTCCGGCGGCCTTGACCGCGCGGAAGAAGTTGCGGCCGATCCTGCCGAAACCGTTGATGCCTACTCGGATGGTCACGGAACCGCTCTCCTCGTACGTCGTCACGCCCGGCACGGGTGATTCCGGGCGACTTCCTACCTGGATCCCGGGGTCTCCCCCGACCTCGACCCTACCGAATACCGGGCCGCCTCCCCGCACCGGCGGGGCGGATTTCGCCAGGTGACGGAGCCGCGCCGGGCGCCGTTCCGGGCGCCGCCGCGAGACCGGGACAGGCGAAGGTCTAGACCAGACCGTCTAGACCAATCACGCATGTCCCCTGAAACCGGCGGGTTCACCCCTCCCGGTTTCGAGCGGACGCCCGTTTGGACCGTTCCAAGCCCGCCACCTGGACCGGCGCGGCGAACGCCCCTCGAACCCGGGGAAAAACCTGTGCGAAAGCCCTGGGACGGGCTTCCCAGGCGCCCGATCGCGCCGGACGGGCGGGCGGCGCGGTCAGGGGGCGAGCATCTCGGCGGTCAGGTTCGCCTCGGTGCCGGGGATGCCCTGGTCGCCGGCGCGCTTGTCGGCCATGGCGAGCAGACGCCTTATACGGCCGGCGATGGCGTCCTTGGTCAGCGGCGGGTCGGCGAGCTGGCCGAGCTCCTCCAGCGACGCCTGCTTGTGCTCCAGCCGGAGCCGGCCCGCGCTGACCAGGTGCTCGGGGGCGTCGTCGCCGAGGATCTCCAGGGCGCGCGCGACGCGGGCCCCGGCGGCGACCGCCGCGCGGGCGCTGCGCCGCAGGTTGGCGTCGTCGAAGTTGGCCAGGCGGTTGGCGGTCGCCCGGACCTCGCGGCGCATCCGCCGCTCCTCCCAGGCCAGCACCGAGTCGTGCGCGCCGAGCCGGGTGAGC
>NZ_JBFAOF010000125.1:0-12521 GCF_040675125.1 Spirillospora sp. NPDC049652
CGACGACGCGCGGGGTGAGCGCGACCACCAGGAGGCCGATCGGGACGTTCACCAGCAGCACCCAGCGCCAGGACAGCGCGGAGGTGATGATCCCGCCGAGCACCAGGCCGAGCGTCATCGCGGACGCGGTGACCGAGGAGTAGACGCTCATCGCGCGGGTCCGGGCGGGGCCGTCGAAGGCGGTCGTGAGCAGGGCGAGCGTGCTGGGGGCCGCGAGGGCCGCGCCGACGCCCTGGGCGGCGCGGGCGGCGATGAGCCAGGAGCCGGTCTGGGCGAGGCCGCCGAGCAGGGACGCGAGGGTGAACAGGGCCGTGCCCCAGACGAAGACCCGGCGGCGGCCGAGGACGTCGCCGGCGCGTCCGCCCAGCAGCATCAGGCCGCCGTAGGCGAGCAGGAAGGCGTTGCTCACCCAGGCGAGGCCGCCGGGGGACAGGCCGAGGCCGTCCCGGATCTCGGGGAGCGCGACGTTGGTGATCGTGCCGTCCAGCATGAGCATCAGCTCGCAGGAGACGATCACGGCGAGCGTGAGCGTGGCGCGTGACACGCGGACCTCCACATTAGGGAACCAGGTGGTTCACTGTAGGGGAGGGCGCGGCGATTAGGGAACCAGCCAGTCCACTATTTTGCCGCGCTACGATGACCGGGGTTCGAGAGGGGGGACGGGTGACGGTCACGGCGTCCCGGCGGCGGGGCGAGGAGCTGCGCCGGGCGATCCTCGACGCGGTCGTGGAGCAGCTCGGCACGGTCGGCTACGCGAAGCTGAGCACCAACAAGGTCGCCGCGGCGGCGGGCACCGGCAAGGCGGCCCTCTACCGGCGCTGGCGCAACAAGGAGGAGCTCGTCCGCGACGCGCTGCGCGACCTGCTCCCCGAGCCGCCCGAGATCCCCGGCGGCACCCCGCTGCGCGACGGCCTGCTCACCCTGCTCCGGTACTTCGACCGCGCGCTCAACGACTCGCGCGGGACGGCGTTCCAGGCCGTCGCCGCCGAGGTCGCGGACGGCGCCGGAGAGCTGCGCACGCTGTTCCACGAGTCGGTGACGCGGCCGTGCGAGGAGCGCATCGCCGGACTCGTTCAGGCGCACGGCGGCGCGGCGACCGCGAGCGCGGCATCCGCCGGTCCCGCGCTGCTGTTCTACTACTGCGTCGCCGGGCAGCCGCGCCGCACCGACGCCGAGATCCAGGCGATCGTGGACGACGTCCTGCTCCCGCTGTTCGGGGAGGGCGGGTCCGCGTGACGCTGCAGGAGCGGCTGGTCGCCGTCGCGACGCGGCTGTTCGCCGAGAAGGGCTACGAGGCGACGTCGGTCCAGGAGATCGTGGCCGCGGCGGGCGTCACCAAGGGCGCGATGTACCACTACTACGGCTCCAAGGACGAGCTGCTCTACGAGATCTACCACCGGCTGATCGACATGCAGACCCGGCGGCTGGAGGAGATCGCGGACGGCCCGGGGACGGTCGAGGAGCGGGTCCGCGCGGCGGCCGTGGACGTGCTGAACACCTCGTTCGCCAACCTGGAGGACCTGACGGTCTTCTTCCGCTCCACGCACCTGCTGTCGCCGGAGCGGCGGGCGGCCGTCCGGGCCGAGCGGCGGCGCTACCACGAGCGGTTCCGCGCGCTGGTCGAGGAGGGCCAGGCCGACGGGACGTTCCGGCCCGAGACCCCCGCCGACATCGTGGTGAACTTCTTCTTCGGGACCGTCCACCAGATCGGCGCGTGGTACCGGCCGGGCGGGCGGCTGAAGGCCGAGGAGGTCAGCGAGCACTACGTCGGCCTCTTCCTCGGCGGCCTCCTCGCCACCCGCGTCCCCGGCTGGACCGGCGCCTCCGGCTAGACCCGCGCCTCCGGCTAGAGGCGCTCGATGTGGAGTTCGGCCGCGGCGTGCCGCGCCCGCAGCGGCTTCTTGTCGAACTTGCCCACCGTCGTCTTCGGGACCTCGTCCAGGAACGTCCAGTACTCCGGGACCTGCCACTTCGCGATCCGGCCGCGCAGGAAGCCCGCGAGTTCGGCGGCGGTCGCCGAGGCGTCCGCGCGCAGGACGACGCAGGCCAGCGGACGCTCGTCCCAGCGCGGGTCCGGGACGCCGATCACGGCGGCCTCGGCCACGGCCGGGTGCGCCATGAGGTGGTCCTCCAGCTCGACCGACGAGATCCACTCGCCGCCCGACTTGATGACGTCCTTCACGCGGTCGGTGATCTGGAAGTAGCCGCGCCCGTCGATCGTCCCGACGTCGCCGGTGCGGAGCCAGCCGTCGTGGAACTTCTCCGGCGCGTCCGCCAGGTGGTAGGACCCGGTGATCCACGGGCCGCGGACCTCGATCTCGCCGACCGACTCGCCGTCCCAGGGCAGCTCGCGGCCCGCGGCGTCCACGATCCGCATCTGGACGCCGGGCGCGACCCGGCCCGACTTCATCCGCCAGTCGGTGTCCTCGGGCGTGCCGGGCTCCACCCCGGGCGGCGGGAACGCCATGCCGCCGAGCGGGCTGGTCTCGGTCATGCCCCAGCCCTGGACGATTCGCAGGCCGTACCGCTCCTGCGCGCGTTCCAGCAGGACGCGCGGCGCGGCGGCCCCGCCGGAGTTCGCCAGCCGCAGCGACGACAGGTCGATCTCGTGCCGCTCGCCGTGGTCCAGGATCGCGTGCCAGATCGTCGGGACGGCCGAGGCGACCGTCGTCCGCTCGGACGCGATGAACGCGGTCAGGTGCTCGGGCTGCAGGAACCGGTCCGGCATGTGCAGGGTCGCGCCGGACAGCAGCGACGCGTACGGCAGCCCCCACGCGTTCACGTGGAACATCGGGACGATCGCGAGCACCCGGTCGTCCTCGCGCGGCCCCACCAGCGACGACGAGTTCGCCGCGAGCGCGTGCAGGAACGTCGAGCGGTGCGAGTAGACGACGCCCTTCGGGTCGCCGGTCGTCCCGGACGTGTAGCACATCGCCGCCGCCGACCGCTCGTCCAGCTCGGGCCACGCGAAACCCGGCTCCTCGGCGCCCAGCAGTTCCCGGTACCGCAGGACGGGCCGGCCGAGCGCGGACGCGTCGCCGTCCCCGACCACGATGACGTGCCGGACGGCCGGCATCCGGTCGGCGATGCGCGCGAGCAGCGGGACGAGCGAGTCGTCCACGATGACCACGGAGTCCTCGGCGTGGTTCACGATGTGCGCGAGATGCTCGGGGAACAGCCGGATGTTCAGCGTGTGCAGCACCGCGCCCATGGACGGCACGGCGAGGTACGCCTCGAAGTGCTCCTGGTTGTTCCACGCGAACGTCGCGACGCGGTCGCCCGGCCGGACTCCGAGCCGGGTGAGCGCCGCCGCGAGCCGCTCGGCGTTGTCGGCGACCTCCGCGAACCCCGCCCGCCTCGGCGGCGTCGCGCCGCCCGTCCAGGTCACGCACTGGCTGCCGGAGTAGATCAGCCGTCCGTGCCGCATGAGGGCGGTGACGGTGAGCGGGAAGTCCTGCATGGTGCTGGGGATCACGAACGTCCTCCCGGTGGGACCGGCTCTCCGGTATGTGCCCGATATCACCATACCGACCGGTCGGTATGCAATATCGGTCCTTCTCTTGCCCTCACCGCGCCACCCGACTTACGGTGACCGCACTCGCAGCGCTTCCGCACATCGGGGGACTCTCGTCCGCATCGGGGGACACACCCCAGGGAGCAGAGATGTCCGTTTCCTCACCCGCCGGCGACGAGGTCGCCGGCACGCCGCCGCGCGACCGGGCGCACGGCCCGCTCGCCTCCCTCTGGCGGCGCGACCTCGCCCGCTACCCCGACTCCGCCCGCCGCTACGGCTACCTCGCGATCGTCGTCGCGACCACCGTCGTCCTCTACTACCTGCTCTACATCCAGTACGCCGTGGCCACGTCGATCATGGACCACTACGGCATGACCTTCGGGTTCTTCATCTCGATCTCGGTCGTCGGGAACGCCGTCGGCGCGTTCGCCTCGCTCGTCGCGGGCCTCGCCGACCGCTGGGGACGCGCGAACATGGTCGTGTACGGCCTGCTCCTCGCCGGGGTCGCCGTGCTCGTCCTGCCGCACGCCCCGGACAAGGGCTCCTACCTGGCGCTGTTCGCCGCGCTCAGCTTCGTGGAGGGCATCGTCCTGGTCGCGACACCCGCGCTGATCAGGGACTTCTCGCCGCAGCTCGGCCGGGCCACCGCGATGGGCTACTGGACGATGGGACCGGTCATCGGCAGCCTCGTGGTCACCACCGTCACCAGCCATACGCTCGACTCGTCCACCTGGCAGGACGAGCTGACCTACGCGGGGATCACCGCGCTCGCGGTGTTCGTCGTCGCGCTGCTCGGGCTGCGCGAGCTGTCGCCGAGGCTGCGCGACCAGATCATGGTCAGCCTCCGCGACCGCGCGCTGGTCGAGGCACGGGCGCGCGGCCTCGACACCGAGCGCGCGCTCCAGGGCCACTGGCGTCAGATGCTCCGGTTGGACGTCGTCGGCTCGGCCTTCGCGATCAGCGTCTACCTGCTGCTCTACTACGCGGCCGTCGGCAACTTCGTCATCTACTTCTCGGCCACGTTCGGGTACAGCGAGCAGCGCACCAACTCCCTCGCGAACTGGTACTGGGCCGCGAACGCGATCGCGCTCGTCGCCACCGGCCTGATCTCGGACGCGTTGAAGGTCCGCAAGCCCCTGATGCTGTTCGGCGGCGTCGCGTCCGTGGTCGCCACGGCGGTCTTCGCGATGCTCGCCACTCACCCGGACACCGGCTACTACACCTTCGCCTGGCTGTTCGTCGCCATCGGCGTCTTCAGCGGGCTCACCTACGCGCCGTGGATGGCGGCGTTCACCGAGACCGTCGAGAAGCACAACCCGGCCGCGACGGCGACGGGCCTCGCCATCTGGGGGTGGCTGCTGCGCCTGGTGGTCGCCGGGTCCGCCGCGTGCATCCCGGCCATCGTGACGTCCGTGACGCCGCTGGTGGACCACGGCGCGGAGGTCAAGGCGGCGCAGGCCCAGGCCGCGCCCGCGCTCGCCATCGTGCGGGCCCACCCGGCGGTCTTCGCCGAACTGGGGAAGTTCCCGCCCGGGGCCGCGCCGCCGGACGTCCAGGCCCGTGCCGCGCGGGAGGTCGGGGTGGCGAACCTGATGACCGTGCAGAAGGCGCAGCCGCAACTGGCCGTCCTGAAGAAGCACGGGCCGTCCGTCCAGAAGGCCGCCGCCGACGGCCCGAAGCAGTGGCGGGCGTGGTGGTGGGTATGCGTCGGCGGGCAAGTGCTTTTCCTCCCGTTCGTCTTCGCCGTCACCGGCCGGTGGAGCCCGCGCCGGGCCCGCGAGGACGCCGAAGCCCACGACAAGGCCCTCGCCGCCGAACTCTCCGCCCTCGGCAAGGACGCCTAAGAGCGGGGGACCGTGCTGTACTGACCCATGGCGGCCGGTCCCGGCCAGGGGATGCTGTCACGCACGAGGGTCTGCCGGACCACTCCGTCCAGGTCGATCAGCACCGTCTCGACGCGATCACTGTCGTTGGTCCGCCTCGCGAGGAGGCGGTTGCCGTCGTACCACCCCAGCAGGGTCAGGTAGCGCAGCCGTCCGATCTCGCGGGGCGCCCGTCCCGCGATGTCCCACAGGACGATCTCGTTCCTCATGTCCTGCAAGTAGTCGCACGCCAGCATCCGTCCGGACGGTGAGTACAGGATTTCCCGGGCGTCGTAGAACTTGGTCAGGCGGACGTCCGGCGCGGGCTTCCCGGTGGCCGCCGAGAACCGGAGCAGCCGCGAGCCCGCGCCCGGCGCCACCACGTGCTGCCCGGTGGAGTCCCATGCGAACTCGCCCTCGGACTGGAGCCGTTGCGGCCGTCCCTTGCCGCTGACCGACGTGACCTGGACGCGCATGGTGTCCGGGTCGATCACGGCGAACCCCCGGAGGCCCTCGTTGATGGCTGTGGAATAGAGCGAGACGAGGATCCGGCGGCCGTTCGGAGCCCACCTCAGGTAGCCGGACGAGGACGGCAGCGAGACGTGGCGTTCGGCCCCGGTGCGCCGATCACGCACGACCACCTGGCGGGAGGCTCCGTAGGGGCCCGCAATGCCCGCGACCGTGCGTCCGTCAGGTGAGACGGCGGCCTCGACGTAGGGCGTGGCGACGAACGTCCCGGTCGCGGGATCGAGCACGTAGGCCGTGACCTCGAACAGGTTTCCGTCTTTGGGCAGGCTGAAGGACGTCATGGCGAGGGCGCCGGGCGGGTCCGAGACCACTTCCGCGACCTGCCGTCCCTGGATCTTCAACGGACCCGGAACGGGACGTGTACCGGCATGGGGCGCCCCAGGCCGGCCCGAAGGGGACGCGACCGGGCCGTGCCGCGCGGGCTCACGCCCGATCTCGACGCTCAGCGCGGTGCCCGCCGCCGCGATGACCAGGACGCCGACGCCCGCGACGATCCACCTCGAAGCCCGATGGCCTTCCCGATCTCCCGACATGTCACGAGGATCAATGGGTCCCGCGCCCTTTGTACACACCGCTGACACCATCCGGCCGCAGACCGCGGAGTGCAGGGGGCTGGAACGCGGCCGGAGGACGGACGGGCTCCGGCAGCGTCGCGGTTCAGCGCCGCCGCTGCTGCGCGGCGGCGATGGCCCGGGCGAGTTCGTCCACGGTGGCCGCGTGGACGAGGCGGAAGTCGTCGCCCTTGCCGACCATGGCCCACCACTCGCGGGTGCGGTGGCCCCACCAGCACGGGACGTCCGGGAGGCGGCGGCGCAGCTCGAAGATCGTGAGCGGCTGGGACGGGGACGGCGGCTGCCCGAGCGCCGCACGCACCCAGGGGAGCAGCGTCGAGGTGAGCTTGGCGGCGGCCAGCGCCGCGTTCGGGTAGTCGGCGAGCCGTTCGCCGCCGCTCGCGACGTACCACCACTGGCCGGGCCGGGTGCCGGGCTGGACGGTCACGGTCTCGCCGAAGTTCGGCGTCTGCGCGCAGTAGACGAGGAGTGAGGGAAGGGTGTCGCCGAAGCGCGGAGATGTGGCCCATCCGAGCCGGCGCAGTTCCTCGTCCAGCCGCATGAGCCCGCTCGGCAGCCGCGCCTCGCCGTTCGGCGGCGGGACTTCCGGCCGCGCCTTCCGCGCCTCGACGCTGTTCTGTGGCCGGGGGACCGGGCGGGACGGACGTTCCTTCCGGAAAGGGCGCCAGCGTCCGCGCCCCTGGTCGCTCACAGGCCGTCCCGCGAGCCGAGCGCGAGCCCCCGCTCGATGATGAGCAGCTCGCGGAGGCGGTCGGCGTCCGACGCTATGACCGTCGGATCGACGCCCTGGGACGGATCGCGCAGCGTGGCCACCCAGTCGCCGGGCCGTCCGTCGGACCGGTTCGCGCGCCAGATGCTGTGCCCGGGAAAGTCCACCCGAAGCGCCACGAGCGCCATGTGATCGGGATTTATAGATGATTTCGACATGGATAACGCCTCACGACGGGTTTCTCTGTGTAATCGCTCCCCAGCATCCCGTGACCGAGTTATGGTCGGGAAGAGCGAGAAGAACAGCGCGAGAAAGCCCGAGACAGTCACAAGAAAACGGATCAGTTTTCTTACTCGGAGGTTCGAATATGCCTCGACGCCCAAGAGACCTCGGCGTTCCTAAAACTCCGGCGCGCTACTTCGGCAGGGAACTACGCGCCTGCCGAGAGGCGGCGAAACTCAGTCGAGCTGAGCTGGCGCGCAAGCTTGGCTATACGCCTCAGCGCGTTGGTCAGGTCGAGTGTGGCGATGTGCCGTCAGTGGACTTTGCGGATGACTGTGATTCGTTCTTCTCGACGAACGGGACATTCCACCGAATGTGGGAGTGGATCCAGGAAGTTGGAGAGCTTGATCTGCTTCCGCCCGGCTTCCCTCAGTACCTTCGCATCGAGGGTGAGGCTCTTGTGATCCACAAGTTCGAAGCGATGCAGGTTTCTGGGCTCTTTCAGACCCCCGAGTACGCCTTCGAGGTGCTCAGGCGCGAGCGTACCGAGGAAGAGGCTCGTCAGCTTGTCTCAACCCGGATGGCGCGACAGGAGGCTCTGGAGGGCGATGACGCCGTTCACGTGGTAGTCGTCTTCGACGAGTTCGCGTTGCGTCGGACCGTTGGGAACAGCGAGGTCATGCGGGGGCAGATACAACATCTGATCAACATGGCCATGCGTCCGGACGTCACGCTTCAGATCGTTCCGCAACAGCAGGGGGCTTATGCGGGCGACATGGGGTCGTTCACCCTCCTTGAGTTGGCGGATGGGGAGATCGTCGCCTATGAGGAAGGGCATGTGGGTGGCCAGCTCTTCCGGAGCCGTGACGCGGTCCGTTCCTTTGGGGTACGTTTCGACTTGATCAGAGGGGCCGCGCTGTCCGCAGACGACTCCCTCAAGCTCCTTCACGAGATTTTGGAGAGCTATGAGCAAGCCGGATCTGACGTGCGTCCAGTGGCGTAAGAGCAGTTACAGCGGCTCGACAGGCGGTGACTGCGTCGAACTCGGGGAAGTCTGGCACAAGAGCAGCCGGAGCACCGAGACGGGCGGGCAGTGTGTGGAGCTGGCCGGGTGTTCGCATGATGTCGCGGTGCGGGACTCCAAGGACCCGGAGGGGCCGAAGCTGGTCTTTGATGTCGCCGTGTTCGGGGCGTTCGCTCAGCGGGTGAAGGCTGGGGCGCTCGACCTGGCCTGACGTCCCGTCCCCATGACCTGCGAGCCCTCGCCGTGCTCTTCGCACGGCGAGGGCTCGCTGTGCTGGAGTGGCTGTCTTGATGTGGTCATGGGGTGTTCTCGTCCTCGGCCGTCCTGGATGCTGAAGAGTCCGAGCGCCTGTTCCGTGAAGTCTGGGAGGACCGGTGAAGTCATCCGACTTGGCGTCGATGCGCTGGCGAAAGAGCAGCCACAGCGGCGACACCGGCGGGGAGTGCGTGGAGCTCAGGGGGACATGGCGGAGGAGCAGCCACAGCACGGATACGGGTGGGCAGTGTGTGGAGATGGCCGGGTGTCCGCATGATGTCGCCGTTCGGGATTCCAAGGACCCGGACGGGCCGAGGTTGGTGTTCGAGGTCGCTGTGTTCGGGGCGTTCGCTCGGCGGGTGAAGGCTGGGGTGTTCGACCTGGGCTGACCTCCGCTCTTGTGACCTTGCGAGCCCTCGCCGTGCCTGCGCGCGGTGAGGGTTCATGCGTGTTCGGGGCGTGAGGGTTTTCGTACGGTGGCGGTACGTGTCGGGCCTGGGGGGACGGGGAGGGAGTACGCGGGGTCCGGACGAAGGAAAGCTGCCATGAGGCAACGAGCTCTTGGTGCGGGTGCCGCCGGTCTGGCCTTGGCCGTTCTGCTCGCGGGGTGCGACGGCGACGGTGGGCGGGCGGACTCGTCCGCGTCCTTGCCCCTGATGTCGAAGGCGTCCGCGACGCCGCCGCCCCCGCCGAAGAACGGGACGGACCTCGCGGCCTGCCGGGAGGGACGGTGCGAGGTCCGCGTCTGCGCGGGCGACCAGATCGAGCTGGCGCCGCACTTCCAGGCCGGGCCGCTGGTCATCACGGACGTCGAGCCCGACGGCCTGTCGATCCGCTGGACGTACGAGGGCGGCGGCTCGGGTGCGGGGAAGGCCAGTCCCCACAGCACGATCACCTTCGGCAACGGCGGGACGCTGCTGACCATCCATGTCGAGTGGATCGGCTCCGACTTCGCCGTCATCCGGCTCAGGTCGGGTGAGGCGTCATGAGGCGGCCGGGTGGTGGGCCCAGGTGCGCAGTACGGCGGGGGAGCGGCCGGGGCGCTCGCGGGTGACCGGCTCCTCGTCGGTGAGCAGGAATCCGGCGCTCTGGGCGACGCGCCGACTGGCGATGTTCTCCTCCGCGATCCGCAGGACGACGCGTGCGGACGGGTTGGTCTCGTGGGCGTGGGCGGTCATGAGCTGGACGGCGCGGCTGGCGAGCCGCTGACCCCGGTGCTGAGGCCCGATGCCGTAGGCGAGTTCGACCGTGGGGACCGCCTCGTCCGGCCGGGGAATGTACAGCACCTCGCCCAGCGGCGTCCGCCCGTCGGTGGTGACGGCGAACTGGACGACGCGTCCGCTCTCCCGGTTCTCCTGGCTCCTGTCCAGGTAGGCGCGTGCGGCGGCCAGGTCGAAGGGCGATGCGAGGGGCGTCCACTGGGCGAACTCGGGGTGGTCGAACAGCTCGACCATGGTGGCCAGGTCGTTGTCGTGCCACGGGCGCAGCTGGAGTCCCAGGCCGGTGACCAGAGGCGGGGGGAGTGCCGAGAGGGAGGTCATCGCACGATCTTGGCAGGGCGGGGCGGCCGGTCGTCCACCGGGCTGAGCCGTGACCGGGGGGCGACGCTTGAACGGCGCCGACGTCGTCCGGTGCGGGAGGCGCTGGCCGGTCTGCGTGTGTCTGATGCTCGTCCTCGCGGTGCTGGTGGCGGTCGCCGGGCGGCGCGAGGACGAGCGGTGAGCGGGTGTCAGTCCTCGGCGGTGTGGGGGTTGCCGCCGGCGAGGGTCTCGGCGAGCAGGTTCTCCTCCGTGGAGCCCTGCCGCCAGTAGCCCATGAACTCGACCGCGTCGCGGGGCATGCCGACGTCCCGGACGAGGTGGCGGCGCATGGCGCGGACGGTGGCGGCCTCCCCGGCGATCCAGGCGTAGTCCACCGGGGGAGCCTTGCGGACGGCCTCGGCCAGCGGCTCGTCGCGGTTCCGGACGAGCCAGGTGACGTTCCCGGGGAGGTCGTCCTGGCGGTCGTCGTCATGCGCGATCTGCACATAGACGTGCGCGGACGCGCCGGGCGGCAGGGCCTCCAGGTTGCCGCCGATCGCGGGGAGGGCGGACTCGTCCCCGGCGAGGAGCAGCGTCCGGGCGGACGGCGGCGGGGTGAACTCGACGCCGCCGTTGTCGGGGGCGGTCGGGCCGAGCGCGAGGAGCCGGTCGCCCGGCCGGGCGCGGGACGCCCACCGGGACGCGGGGCCGAGGTCGCCGTGCAGCGCGAAGTCGACGTCCACCTCGCCGGGGCGCTGGGCGCGGACGGTGAAGGTGCGCATGACGGCGCGCTCGGCCGGGTCCAGGGCGCGCCAGGCGGCGAACCAGTCGTCGTCCAGGACGTCCGGCATGACCGGGCGGTCCTGGTGGGAGTGCGGGAAGAACAGCTTGAAGCGCTGGTCGCGGCCGCCGGAGACGAACTCGTCGACGTCGGGGGCGGTGAAGGTGACCCGCAGCATCGTCGGGCCGAGCCGGGCCGCGCGCAGCACCGACAGGTCGAAGAACCGGTACATCGGCGTCACGCCACCTTCCGCGCGTTCTTGATGGTCGCGGCGAGCTTCTCGATGATCGGGGCGCAGCCCGCGTAGGAGAACCGCGGCTCCGGCTCCCAGGCGAACACCTGGTTCGCCTTGACGGCGGGCAGGTCGCCCCAGGCGGGCTTGGACCCGAGGTCCTTCGGCTGCAGGGCCTGGGTGCGGGCGTCCAGCAGGATCACGTCGGCGGCGTACTTCCCGGCGTTCTCCCAGCTCAGCGACTCGAAGTAGCCGGCCTGGTCGAGCTTGCGCGGGACGATGACCCCGACGCCCTGCTCCTGGAAGAAGCGCAGGTCGGCGTTCTTGGCGGGGGACGAGGCGTAGAACAGGTCCGGGCTGGCGGACGCGGCCAGCACCTTCAGGCCCTTGTTCGCGGCGACGGCCTCGCGGAGCGCGGCGACGGCCTTGGTGAAGCGGTCCTTGGCGGCGGTGTTCGCGGCGGACCCCAGGTCCGCGCCGAGCGCGGCGGCGAGCCGCGCGTAGTGCTCGATCGGGGTGGTCAGGGTGGTGTCGCCGGCCTGGACGCCGACGCTCGGGGCCAGCTTGAAGATCTTGTCCTTGCTCTCGGCCGGGACGTAGAACAGGTCCGGCTTGACGAACATGTGGTCCACGAGCAGCTCGGGACGCAGGGCCGCGTACTTCTCGATGTCGAACTCGCCGTAGGCGTTGCCGATGATCTCGACCTTGCTGATGTCCACCTCGCCGACCTGCGGGTCGCGGCTGCCGTCCTTGCGCTTCGCCGGGCCGTACACGCCGACGATGCGGTCGGTCACGCCGTAGTCCCAGAGCGCGGCGGCGGCGCCGACGTAGGCGACGACGCGGCGCGGACGCGACTTGGCCTCGGCCTTCTGCCCCCGGTCGTCGGTGAAGGACCACGCTCCGCCGTCGTCGGACGCTTTCGCGGTGCTGCCGTCCTTGCCGCCGCACGCGGTGAGGAGGGCGCCGAGGGCGAGCGCGCCGCCCGCGCCGAGCAGGCCGCGGCGGGACAGGCGGGAGGAGGCGAGGTTCGTCATGTCGTGCGTTCTCCGAGGTCAGGGGTCGTGCGGGAGGCCTATCGGCCCGATAGGCGGAACTTAGGTTAACCTAACCTAAGTTTTTGTCCAGGCCCCCGGGAGTCGCCCGTGACCCTCTCCTCCATCCGGCGGTCCGTCCTCGCCGCCGTCCTGCTCGCGGCCGTGGTCGCGCTCAGCCTCGCGGTCGGGGCGCGCCCGCTCGGGCTCCCCGACGTGTGGCACGGCCTCACCCGGCCGGGCGCGGACGCGTACACGGTCGTCCACGGGA
>NZ_JBFAOF010000126.1:0-12438 GCF_040675125.1 Spirillospora sp. NPDC049652
GTTGTCGGAGCTGACCACGTGCCGGTACCGGACCCTGGTCGGCGCCAGGATCGCCGGGAAGCAGCTGCCGGTCGCGCCCGCGCCCAACACCACCGTCCCGGTGGACCTGCCGAAGATGGGCCGGGTCGCGCTCGTCCTCAACAAGCAGGAGCGGACGCCGAACGGCACCCGGGTCACCGCGATGGAGCTGACCGCGCCGCTCGCCCACCTCGGCCCCGAGGTCATGCGGGTGTCGTCGGTGACCTGCGCGTCGGGTGCGCGGCAGGGCGCGCCCGGCGGGAAGGTCCCGTCCGGCGCGAACGCCCCCGGCGGCGCGAACGCCCCGGCGGGTGAGAAGGCGGCGTCCGGCGGAAAGGCCGCGTCCGCGGCTGCGGGAAAGGCGCCGTCCGCCGCCGGGGTCGGTGAGGCTCCGCGTCCGAAGCCGGTCCGGCACGAGCTCGCCGTCACCGGCTGACGGCAGCGAAAAGGCCCCGCCTCCCTGACCGGAGGCGGGGCCTTTCACATTCGGCGGTAAATGCGGCGGCTCGTCCGCCGCGCTCTTATCCGGACGCTCAGCCGAAGGATTTCTCGAAATGGACGACCGCCCCCTCCTTGTCGGCCCGTCCGCTGATCTCCAGGTCGTCGGTGAAGGCGTGCATCAGCGTCAGGCCGCGGCCGTGCTCGGCGTGCACGGGGTCGTGCGTCCCCGCCCAGCTGTTCGGGGCGCCCCCGCCGCCCCCGTCGATCACGTCCACGACGCAGCGTGCCTGGTCGAGCTGGGCGCGTACCTCGTAGGCGGTGCTGGACACGGCGTGCTGGATGACGTTCGCGCAGGCCTCGCCGAGCGCGAGGGCGATGTCCGCCCGCACGTCCGAGTCGACTCCGAGCCCGCGAAGCGAGGCGTCCAACGTCTGCCGCGCGATGGGTGCGCTTTCCGCGTCCCTCGGCAAGGTCATTTCGATGACGACCTCCATGGGCCCCGCCTCCGTTCCCTCGATGGGAGCAGAATTCCCGGCAGGCACCACGGGAAACGCCTGGTACCGGCAATGTGACCGCGCCCGTACCCAATGTGAGCGCTGACCGCGTCATCCTGAACGGCCGCCTTCGCCGCTATCCGGCCGCCCGTGCGCGTGCGGAAAAACCCCGTTGAGCGATGAGACCGGCACTTTCGGATGCCTGGCCGCGGCGAGGCCGTCCGGCGACGATCGGCTCTCCCGCTACGCCGGCCCCGGCTTCCGCGCCTCGATCAAGGTCCGCGTCGAATGCGCGACGAACGGCCCGTCCCGCCTGATCAGCTCGTCCAGCTCCCGGAGCCGGTCCCGGTACTTCCCGACACTGAACCCGGGGACGATCCAGATCACCTTGCGCAGGAAGTAGATCATCGCCCCGACGTCGAGGAACTCCATCCGCAGCCGCTCGGTCCGCAGATCCACGATCTCCAGACCGGCCGCCCGCGCGGCCGCCGCCTCCGCCTCGGGGTCTCTTGCACGCCGCGCCTCCGGCTGCGGCCCGAGGAAGTACTCCACCACCTCGAACACGCTCGCCGGCCCGACATGCTGCGCGAGGTACGTCCCGCCGGGCTCCAGCACCCGCGCGATCTCGTCCCACCACACCGTCGCCGGATGCCTGCACGTGACCAGCTCGAACGCCCCGTCCGCGAACGGCAGCGGCGGCTCGTCCGGCGTCGCGACGACCACCACCCCGCGCGGCCCGAGCAGCCGGGTCGCCTTGGCCGCGTTCGGAGGCCACGACTCGGTGGCCGCCATGGTCACCGGCAGGCTCGCGGCCTGCGCGAGCACCTCGCCGCCGCCGGTCTGGACGTCCAGCGCCGACCGGACGTCCGCGAGGCGCGAGGCCATCAACCGCGCGTACCCCCAGGACGGCCGCTCTTCCGTGGCCCGTCCGTCCAGCCAGGAGAAGTCCCAGCCGTCAACGGAGACCTCGGACGCCTCGGCCACCAGTTCGTCGAAACTCCGCACGACTCATCGCCCCTCTTCTACGGCGGTCGGGCTCAGCCGTCCTGTCGGCGGACCAGCGCCTGGGCGACGATGACCCGATCCCCGTTGAACGTCACGGACGGCGACCCGTGCAGCTCGTACCCGAGGTCCAGGGCCTCGCTGACGCGTCGGCAGAACGCGGCGTCATCCGGCCCGGTCAGCACCCGGTAGCGCGGCAGTTCTTGATCACCCATACGGCGATCCTACGAACCCGCACGCACACCGGGCGAACCCTTAACCACCGGCTTCGGCCTCGGGGAGCCCCCTCCGCAGCGGCTCATCGGCCATGCCGACCTCTTGGCGAGCCGCCTCCATGAACGCCTCCTTGCGTTCCGACCGCTCCGCCCTCACCTGCTCGAACCGCGTCTTCCGAGCCTCGACCCGAGTGGAGAGGTACTGCCCGATCAGGGTCCCGGCGGAACCGAGTACCACTCCCGCCAGCGGCAGAACCGTCGTCGCAACGCTCACCCCGCTGGGACGCCCGGCCTCACCCACCGGTTCCTGCGCCTCGGATCAGCCTGCTCGTGAACCCCGCGTCCACCAGCCGCTGATAGGCGTCCTCGACCTCGTCCGGCACCTGCTGGGGAATCGCGAATCCCCGCTCGGGATAGACCATGACCCGCTGGGTGTCCCCCACCAGCATGTCGACCACACGCTTCACGTCCCCGATGTTCTCGATGTAGTCGTCAAGGGAGAGAGGCCGTGAAGCGCAGACGACCTCCAACTCCGGCCACAACTTCTTCGCCGTCGAGTACACGCGCCGCTGCTGATAGGGCCGCGACACCAGAATCGCCGACCGAACCTCGACCCCCACGTCACCGAGCAGCTTCCGCGTGAACGCGATGTTCTCCCCGGTGTTCCTGGCCTCCCTTTCGACCAGGATCACCTCGTCAGGAACACCGAGCCCGATGGCATGCTCCCGATAGTGAACGGCCTCGCCACGCGGAAACCGCTCAACGGTCGTCGGCGCATTGGCCCCCGTGAAGACCACCCGAGGAAACATGCCCCGCTGATACAACTCCGCCGTGAAGGTGGCCACCCCAAGGTCATGACTCCCCAGCCCAACCCCGACATCACAGGGCCGAACCGAGTGCCTCATGTCGTGATACCGCCACAGAGTCTCGACGTCCTCCCGAAGCCCTCCACCCAACTCCACGCGCCCTCCCCAATTCCGAATCCCCCGCCAGGAGGTTGGCCTACCACGGCCTTCGACGGGGCCGAGTGAACCGGATTCGGGGGCGGTGCGTCCCAACGGCACCACACCCACCGCCCAGGAGCCGCCATGACCGCGCGGATCGCCGCCGCCCTCACCGTCCTCGGCCTCGCCCTCACCGCCTGCTCCAACCCGCTCGCGCCGAAGGCCGAGACCAGCCCGCCCAAACCCCAGGAACCGACGCCGACCCCGACGTCCCCGAGCGCCCCCGCGGAGCTCCAGCTCGGCACCCCGGGGACGGCCGCGACCCCGTACATCGCGGCGTCCGTCACCGCGTTCACCTACCGGCAGCCGCTGCCAGGCCGGTACCTTCCGCGCACCGGCTTCGAGTGGGCCGGGGCGGAGGTGGAGACATGCATGAAGCGGGCCACCACGCAGTTCACGACCGTGGCCGTCCAGGCGTGGTCGCTTCGGCTGCCCGACGGTTCCACCGTCCAGCCGGAAGAACCGCTGGCCAAGAACTACGAGGTCCCCTTGTACCCGATCAGCCCGCGCAACATCCGGGCGGGAAACTGCGTGCGCGGATGGGCCGTCTTCGAGGTGCCAGGCAAGGTGCGAGCCACCGGCATCATCTACAAGGCCCCCAACCCCGACAGCCCGATCCCCCCAATCACCTGGGCCTTCAGCTAACCGGTCCAGGTCCTCAGGGTCAGGGAATGACAACGATGGCGGGGTGGGCCGGAGCTCGTCCCGGTGTGGGCTGATGGCACGTTGATGGCACGCGGGCCGTTCGGGGCCCGGGAACGGCGAAGGCCCAGGCTTGGGATCTTGTCCCTGGCCTGGGCCTTTGTGTGGAGCGGGTGACGGGAATCGAACCCGCGCTGTCAGCTTGGGAAGCTGAAGTTCTACCATTGAACTACACCCGCGTGGTTCGCCTGTGGTGTCGGCGAACGGGGACATGCTACCGGACGTGCGGGGGTGCTTGCATGTCGGTTGGGCGCGCTTCGGGTGGGGCGGGGAGACGGTACCTTGCTGACGTGCTGCTTTCCGATGGCGATATCAGGTCAGAGATCGAGTCCGGGCGGGTGCGGATCGAGCCGTTCCAGCCCGAGATGGTTCAGCCGTCCAGCGTGGACGTGCGACTGGACCGGTACTTCCGGGTGTTCGAGAACCACAAGTACCCGCACATCGACCCGGCCGAGGAGCAGCCGGACCTGACCCGGCTCGTCGAGGTGGCGCCGGACGAGGCGTTCGTGCTGCACCCCGGGGAGTTCGTGCTGGCCTCGACGTACGAGGTGTTCGGGCTGCCGGACGACCTGGCCGCGCGGCTGGAGGGCAAGTCGTCGCTGGGGCGGCTGGGGCTGCTGACGCACTCGACGGCGGGGTGGATCGACCCCGGGTTCAGCGGGCACGTGACGCTGGAGCTGTCGAACGTGGCGACGCTGCCGATCAAGCTGTGGCCGGGGATGAAGATCGGCCAGATGTGCCTGTTCCGGACGAGCTCGCCGGCCGAGTACCCCTACGGGTCGGAGCGCTACGGGTCGCGGTACCAGGACCAGCGGGGGCCGACGCCGTCGCGTTCCTACGTGAACTTCCACATCACCAAGCTCTGACCGGAGCACTCCGGAAGGCCGTCTACGCGCGCGCGTAGGCGGCCTTTTTGCTTTTCAAACCTCTTAGGCGCGCCTTGTGACCGAGGTCACCTGAAGGTGAAAGTTTCTCGATATGCCGGTAAATTCGAACGACGCATAGCGTCGGCGATTGGTTGACAGCCGCATCGCGTGTCCGCGGTCGCGGGTCCCGATTGACGGTGCTGTGCAAGGGAGAGTCCCGCAAAAGCGCAAAGCACGGACAAGCGCAACTCGAGACTAGTTCCCCGCCCACGCTCAGGGTGCCGCACCGGGTTCACGCCCGGCGCGGCGCCCTGGACGCGGGCCTCGGCATCCGACCCCAACGGACGCCCGTGGGAACGAGAGAGGAGAACGTGTCCACACTCCGCGCGGAAAGCGTCTACAAAGTGTTCGGCCGCAAGGCCGCCGAGGCGACGCGCCGGCTGAAGGCCGGTTCGTCGCCGGATGAGGTGCGCGAGCTGGGGGCCACGCCCGCGGTCATCGACTGCACCTTCGACGTCCACGAGGGTGAGATCTTCGTGGTGATGGGCCTGTCCGGTTCGGGCAAGTCCACGCTGATCAGGATGCTGAACGGGCTGCTGGAGCCCACCTCGGGCGCGGTGCTGATCGACGGCACCGACCTCACGCAGCTCTCCGCCAAGGAGCTGCGCGAGGCCCGGCAGAGCAAGGTCAGCATGGTCTTCCAGCACTTCGCGCTCTTCCCTCATCGCACCGTTCTGGAGAACGCGGCGTACGCCCTCGAAGTCCAGGGCGTCTCGAAGAGAGAACGGCACGAGAAGGCCGGTGAGTTCCTCAAGACCGTCGGACTCGGCGGGTGGGAGGACAAGTTCCCGCACGAGTTGTCCGGCGGTATGCAGCAGCGTGTCGGTATCGCCCGGGCGCTCACGTCCGGCACCGACATCCTGCTGATGGACGAGGCGTTCAGCGCCCTCGACCCGCTCATTCGGCGGGAGATGCAGGAACTGCTGCTGGAGCTTCAGAACGAGCTCGGCAAGACGATTGTGTTCATCACCCACGACCTCAACGAGGCCATGCGCCTCGGCGACCGCATCGCGATGATGCGGGGTGGCCGGATCATGCAGATCGGCACCGCCGAGGAGATTCTGATGGACCCGGCGAACGACTATGTGGCGCAGTTCGTCGCGGACGTGGACCGGACCCGCGTGCTGACCGCCAGCTCCGTCATGGAGAAGCCGGTCGCCGTGGTGAACCCGGCCGCGGGGCCGCGCGCGGCCGTCCGGGCGATGCGCGAGGCCCAGGTGGCCGGCGCGTTCGTCGTGGGCCGCGACCGCAAGCTGATGGGCGCGGTGTACGCCGAGCCGACGGCGCGGGCCGTCCGGGACGGCGCGACCACGCTGGACGAGCTGGTCGAGGGCGGTCTGGAGCCGGTCACGCCGGACACCCCGATCGCCGAGCTGTTCAGCGCGTCCGCCGAGAGCGCCCTGCCGCTGCCCGTCTGCGACGGCGCGGGACGGCTGCTCGGCGTGATCCCGCGGGTGACGCTGCTGGCCGCGCTGGGCCAGGCGAGCAACACCGGCGAGCACCGGATCGTCGTCGAGGACGAGGCGGAGGTGCTGGCCGGTGCGTAAGCTCCCCGTCGGCGACTGGGCCGACCATGCCGTCGGCTGGCTGACCGAGCACGGCGAGCCCGTCTTCCACGCGGTCAACGTGGTGATCGGCGGGTTCGTCGATCATCTGGAGACCGCCCTGCAGGCCCCGCCGGCCGTCGCGTTCGCGCTGGTCGTGGCGATGGTCGCGCTCTGGCTGCGCGGTCCGCTGGCCGCCGTCCTCAGTTTCGCCGGCATGATGCTGATCGACAACCTGGGCGAGTGGGAAGCGGCGATGTCCACCCTCGCGCAGGTGCTGGTGTCGTCCGCGGCGGCGCTGCTGGTCGGCATCCCGGTCGGCATCCTCGCGGCGCGCAGCCCGCGCTTCTCCGCGGTGGTCCGGCCGGTGCTGGACTTCATGCAGACGATGCCCGCGTTCGTGTACCTGCTGCCCGCGGTGTTCTTCTTCGGCATCGGGCAGGTGCCGGGCATCATCGCGACGATGATCTTCTCGCTGCCGCCCGGCGTCCGGCTGACCCAGCTCGGCATCGGCCAGGTGGACAAGGAGATGGTCGAGGCGGCCGACGCGTTCGGCACGCCGCCCGCGCGGACGCTGCTGCGCGTGCAGCTGCCGCTCGCGCTCGGCACGATCATGGCCGGCGTGAACCAGGTGATCATGCTGGCGCTGTCCATGGTGGTCATCTCCGGCATGGTCGGCGCGCAGGGCCTCGGCACCGAGGTGTTCGGCGCGATCACCCAGCTCGACATCTCGGGCGGCGTGAACGCCGGTGTCGCGGTCGTCGTCCTGGCGATCACGCTGGACCGGCTGACCGGCGCGCTCGGCGAGCGGCTGAACCCGGTCACCCGGCGCAGCCGGTCCGGGGCGCACACCCGCGGCTGGGACCTGGTCGTGCACTACCGGCCGCGTCCGGTGTTCGCGCTGTCCGGCCTGCTGGTGGTCGTGCTGCTCGCGACCGGCCTCGGCGTCGCCGGGACGGGTGAGGGCGCCGGCGGCAAGGGCAAGACGATCACGATCGGCTACATCCCGTGGGACGAGGACGTGGCGATCAGCCACCTCTGGAAGCGCACGCTGGAGGACAAGGGCTACAAGGTCAAGCTGGAGCAGGTGGACGCCGGTCCGCTGTACGCCGGCCTGGCCAACGGCAACGTGGACCTGTTCCTCGACTCGTGGCTGCCCGCGACGCACGCCGACTACTACAGCAAGTACAAGGACAAGCTGGAGAACCTCGGGGCCTGGTACGACGACGCGTCGATGCAGCTGGCCGTCCTGAAGGACGACCCGGCCAACTCGGTCGCCGACCTCGCCAAGGACCCGGCGCGGTACAGGAACCGGATCGTCGGCATCGAGCCCAGCGCGGGCGAGATGAAGATCGCGAAGACGAAGGTGCTGCCGCAGTACGGGCTGGACGGCAAGTTCACGCTCGTGCAGAGCAGCACCCCGGCGATGCTGGCGGAGCTGACCCGCGCGTCGGCCGCCAAGGCGCCGATCGTGGTCACGCTGTGGAAGCCGCACTGGGCCTACAGCAAGTTCCCGATCAAGCCGCTGGCCGACCCGAAGGGCTCCTTCGGGAGCGCGGAGAAGTCCTACGTGATGGCCCGCAAGGGGTTCGGCGCCGACTTCCCGGAGGTCGCCGGCTGGCTGAAGAAGTTCAAGATGGCCGACCAGCAGCTGTTCCCGCTGGAGGACAACATCATGAACAAGTACAAGGGCCGCGAGCAGCAGGGCGTCGAGGAGTGGCTGAAGGCCAACCCGGACTTCATGTCCAAGATCACCTCCTGACTCGCGCGGATCCGCGCTGAGGCGGGGCCGTCCCTCCGGGGACGGCCCCGTTTCGCTTTTCCGCCAAGCCGACCCTGGACGGTCACTCTCCGAGGGCCATGATCCCCATGACGGCGAGCAGCCCCGCGCCCGTGGCGCACAGCGTCAGAACGCGGGGATGGCGGCTGTGCGCCTCCGGCAGGATCTCCCCCGCCGCCAGGTACAGCAGGATCCCGGCGAAGAACCCCAGGTAGATGCCGAGGACGGACTTCGGGACGGTCACCAGCAGCGTCAGGGCGGCGCCCACGACCGGCGCGACCGCGTCCAGGGCGAGCAGCACGATCGCCGGACGCCGGTCGGCGCGGTTCAGGGACGCGGCGGTGAAGGTGTTGAAGCCGTCCGCGAAGTCGTGCGCGATGACCGCGAGGGCGACGAACAGGCCGACGTCCCCGCCCGACTGGTAGCCGAGGCCGATGCTCAGCCCGTCCACCATGCTGTGCCCGACCAGGGCGCACGCGGCGAGGATGCCGATGTGGCCGCCCCTGCCGGGATGCCCGTGGCCGTGCGGGTGCTGGTGCGGGGCGTACTCGCCCTCGTGGGCCTGGTGGATGGCCGAGAGCTGCTCGATCACGTGGAGCAGCAGGAAGCCGACGGCGAAGCCGACCATCGGGGCCTCCACCCGCAGCACGCGCAGGTCGGTCAGCCGCAGCGACTCGGGGACCAGGTCGAACGCGGCGACGCCGAGGATCAGGCCGCCGGCCAGGCCGAGGACGAGGTGCCGGCGGTCGCGGACGCGCATGGCGACGATCCCGCCGAACAGGGTCATCAGCAGGGACGCCAGCGCCATCACGATCGCCATGCGTCCGGTCCTACCAGGGCGGCGGGACGGCCGGGGAGGGAAACCGCGTCCCCGGGCCCCCATGATCTCTCCGGGATCTCTTGACCCGGCGCGGGAGGCCGCCCGTATCGGCCCGAGGCGCGGACGGGCCGATACGGGCGATATGTCCAACCTTAGGGTGCGGCACCCGAGTCCCGAAGGGCATTCCGCGACACTCCGGCCCCACCGCCCCGGAAACGGCGAACGGCCCCGATCCGGAGGAAATCCGGATCGGGGCCGTCAGAAGGCCGCTGAGGCGTCAGGCGGGCCGGACCGTCACTCGGCCGCGGCGGCCACCGGCTCGCCCTTGACGGAGCGGATGAGCAGCTGGGAGACGTCCACGACCTCCAGCGACTCCTTGGCCTCGCCCGCGTTCTTCTTCTCGTTGATCGCGTCGCCGAGCATCACCAGGCAGAACGGGCACGCGGTGGAGACGGTGTCGGGGTCGGTGGTGAGGGCCTCGTCCACGCGCTCGGTGTTGATGCGCTTGCCGATGCGCTCCTCCATCCACATCCGCGCGCCGCCGGCGCCGCAGCAGAAGCCGCGGTCCTTGTGCCGGTGCATCTCCTGCGTCTGGACGCCGGGGACGGTCGCCATGATGTCGCGCGGCTGCTTGTAGACCTTGTTGTGGCGGCCCAGGAAGCAGGGGTCGTGGTAGGTGATCTTCTCCTCGATCGGGGTGACCGGGGTGAGCCTGCCCTCCTCGACCAGGTGCGCGAGCAGCTGGGTGTGGTGGACGACCTCGTAGTTCCCGCCGATCTGCGGGTACTCGTTCGCCAGGGTGTTGAAGCAGTGCGGGCAGGTCGCGACGATCTTCTTCACGCCCGCGTCGTTCAGCGTCTCGACGTTCTGCTGGCCGAGCATCTGGAAGACGAACTCCATGCCCAGGCGGCGCGCCGGGTCACCGGTGCACGCCTCCGCCGGGCCGAGCACCGCGAACTTGACGTCCGCGATGTGCAGCAGCTCGGCGACGGCCTTGGTGGTCTTCTTGGCCCGGTCCTCCAGGGCGCCGGCGCAGCCGACCCAGAACAGGTACTCGGTGTCCTCGGGCATCTTGTCCTCGACGACCTGGACCTCGAAGTCCAGCTCCTCGATCCACTCGAGGCGCTTCATCTCGGACATGCCCCACGGGTTGCCCTTGTTCTCGAGGTTCTTGAGCATGACGCCCGCCTCGCTCGGGAACGAGGACTCGATCATGACCTGGAACCGGCGCATGTCCAGGATGTGGTCGATGTGCTCGATGTCCACCGGGCACTGCTCGACGCACGCGCCGCAGTTGGTGCAGGACCACAGGACGTCCGGGTGGATGACCCCGTCCTCGCCGACCAGTTCCTTGTCCACCTCCATGGCGAGCTTCTGCTCGTCGGTGAACTTCGCGCGCTCCTCCTCGGAGGCGAGCATGTAGGGGGCCTTGGCGAAGGCGTGGTCGCGCAGGTCGAGGATGACCATCTTCGGCGACAGCGGCTTGCCGGTGTTCCAGGCGGGGCACTGGGACTGGCAGCGACCGCACTCGGTGCAGGTCGCCATGTCGAGGTAGCCCTTCCAGGTGAAGTCCTCGATCTTGCCGCGGCCGAAGGTGTCCTCGTCGGGGTCGGCCTCCTCGAAGTCGAGCGGCTTGCCCTTGCTCATCATCGGCTGGGCCGCGCCCAGGCCGTCCGGGCGGCGCTTGAACATGACGTTCAGCGGCGCGATGAAGATGTGCAGGTGCTTGCTGTTGACGACGATCACCAGGAAGACGAGCGCGACGCCGATGTGCAGCAGCAGGCCGACGGCCTCCAGGACGTCCAGGGTGCTGTGGGACAGGCCCTTGAACAGCTGGCCGACCGCGTAGGAGAAGTAGGCGCCCTTGCCGTAGTCGAGGTTGCCGTTGGCCCACTCGACGCCCCGGAAGAAGAACATCGTCCAGATGACGTTGAAGATCATCACCAGGATCAGCCACGCGCCGCCGGTGTGCGAGCCCTTGAACCGGGACTTGCGGTCCAGCTTGGCGGGCGAGTTCTTCATCCGGATGAAGGCGAACACGGCGAGGCCGATGGCGCAGGCGAGGGCGATCGTGTCCTGGACGAACCCGATCGGGCCCCAGGTCTGCAGCCCCGGGATGTGCTTGTCCAGCCCGAACAGCAGCGCGACGGCCGCCTCCAGGTAGACGGTGATCAGCAGGATGAAGGCCCACATGACCGCCGCGTGCGCGGCGCCCGCCACGGTCCACTTGAGCAGCTTGCGCTGCCCCATGACCTCGACGACCTGGCCTTCGACGTCGCCCTTCTTGTCCCGCTTGACGGTGAGGACGCGGTCCGGGTCGGGCTGCCCGCTCTTGAACCAGGTCCACAGGAACAGCACCCGGCGGCCGGCGAGCGCCAAGGCGACCGCCGTGCCGACGAGGCCGATTATCAACGTCGTGGCGTAGAGCACTTGTTCCGTCCTCCTGGGTACGGGCCGTTGGCTGTCAGCGTAAGGGCTCGCGACATACCGCACTTCATCCGGGTCCCGAATACTACTCGGCAGTAGCTTATGCGTGAAAGCCGTCCGGGCCGGACACGCGCGGTCACCGGCCGGACGCCCTCCCTTGCGGCTCCCCTCGCGGCTTCCCCGCGGTTTCCCGCGCGGCCGATGAGTTCCGGCGGCGCGGCCGGTCCATCCGGGTGAAGCACTCTGAGAAGAGGAGACCAGATGGCCGTCGAGTTCGACTTCGAGCCCGCCGCGCGCCGCCTCGCCGGCGTGCTCGCCGGAATCCCCGGCGACGCGCTGGACGCCCCGACCCCGTGCGCGGACATGTCCGTCGCCGACCTGCTCGACCACGTGAACGGCCTCACCGGGGCGTTCGCCCTGGTGGCGCGCAAGGCGATCGAGCCGGGATCCAGCCGGCCGCCCCGCCCGGACGCCGCCAACCTCCCGGCCGACTGGCGCGAGCGCGTCGACCGGCAGCTCAAGGAGCTCGTCGAGGCGTGGCGGGAGCCGTCGGCGTGGGAGGGCATGGGCGAGGCGGGCGGGGTCACGCTGCCCGCTCCTATCCTCGCGCGCGTCGCGCTGGACGAGCTGGTCGTGCACGGGTGGGACCTCGCCCGCGCGACCGGGCAGTCCTACGACGTCCCGGCGGAGGAGGCGGAGACCTGCCTCACGCTGTTCGCGTCGCTGCCCGACGAGGACGGGCCCCGTCCGCCGGACGCCGCGTTCGGGCCGCCCGTCCCGGTCGCGAGCGACGCCCCGGCGCTGGACCGCCTGATCGCCCGCAGCGGCCGCAACCCCGCCTGGACGCGTTAGGCCGACCGGTACGAGCGGTGACCGGGCCCCACGCGGGCTGGGGACGCGGGGTCAGGCGACGCGTTCGAAGATCGCGGCGAGGCCCTGGCCGCCGCCGATGCACATGGTCTCCAGGCCGTAGCGGGCCTCGCGGCGGTGCATCTCGCGGGCGAGCGTGGCGAGGATGCGGGCGCCGGTCGCGCCGACGGGGTGGCCGAGGGAGATGCCGGAGCC
>NZ_JBFAOF010000127.1:0-12415 GCF_040675125.1 Spirillospora sp. NPDC049652
CGCAGGTCGTAGCCGGACCGGAACATCACCAGCGGACGGTCCCGCAGGTCGGAGATGTGCAGGTAGGGGCGGCGCGGCAGGCGGCAGCCGCGGCCCGCGAGGCGCCCGCCCACGCCCGGTTCGGCGGGCCGTCCCTCCGCCCCGGCGGCGGGCGAGGCGACCACCAGGTCCTCGCGCAGGATCGCGGTCGTGGACAGCGGCGGGTCGCCGTGCAGCGGCAGGATGACCAGCGCGAGGTCGAGCGAGCCGCGGGTCAGGTCGCGCACCAGGTCGCGGGAGCCGCCCTCCTCGACCAGCAGCTCGATGCCCGGGTAGGCGTCGTGGAAGCGGCGCAGCACGTCGCCGAGCAGCCCCGCGCACAGCGACGGCGTCGCGCCGAGCCGGACGCGCCCGCGGCGCAGCCCGGCGAGCTCCTGGACCTCCAGCCGGGCCGTGTCGACGTCGGCGAGGATCCGCTTGGCCAGCGGCAGCAGCGCCTCGCCCGCGGGGGTCAGCGTGATGTTGCCGCGCGCCCGGCTGAACAGGGACGCGCCGAGCTCGGTCTCCAGCGCCCGGATCTGCTTGGACAGCGACGGCTGGGCGACGCGCAGCAGCTCGGCCGCCTGGGTGAAGTGCCGGACCTCCGCGACCGCGACGAAGTAGGCGAGCTGCTGCAACTGCACGCTCACAGGGTAGGGGCAGGCCGCCTCCGCCTCCCCGCCCGACCCGTCGGGATGATCACTTTGGGCAGCGGAACGCGCGCCGAGCACGGAACCGGCGAGCGTTTCTTGTCACTTCCGGCACATCCGGCACATGAGAATCCCTCGCACCTGATCTACCGGCCCAGGTAAGAGCGCACTTATGCTGTCGCCGCCCGGTGCCGCACGTCCGTCCCGGCACGTCCGTCCCCGGGCCTTCCGTCCCGCCTCCGCCCCACTCGCACGGAGCTCGCATGAAGCGTCTGTTCACCCGGACCGCCGTGGCCGCCGGCCTCGGCGCGGCGCTCGTCGCCGGTCCCGCCGTCGCCGCCCGCGCCGACACCGCCCCCGCCTACACCCCGAGCGCCGCGGACTTCAAGAACTGCCCGGCGATCCCGCAGGGCGCGCAGTCCTGGCTGTGGAACTGCGTCGCGATCGTGATGACCGGCGGCGAGATGAAGCTCGGCGGCCTCACCCAGAAGATCACCACGCCGATCACCGTCCCGGTCGCGGTCGGCCTGCACGAGTGGAAGCTGCAGATCCGCACCCCGGACGGCGGCTTCCGCAGTGACCCGATCGCGATCCCCAAGGAGTCGGCGCCGCTCGGGCTGGACGGGTTCCAGGTCCGGGTCCAGCAGGCCGGGGCCATCACGCTCGGCAAGTACGTCCTGCCCGACAGCATCCCGCTGAAGCTGAAGACCGAGTTCACCAAGCTCGACCTGCTCGGCGACAAGTGCTACATCGGTAGCGACGCCCAGCCGATCGCCCTCACGCCGAACCTGTCGAACCTGTCGCTCAAGAACATGAACGGCACCTGGGTGATCCCCGCGAAGATCACCGACTCGGCGTTCTCGGTGCCCGCCGCCACCAACTGCGGCCTGCTCACCGGCGTGATGAACACGCTGGTCGGGCTGCCGAGCCCCACCGGCAAGAACCGCGCGGACATCGACGTCGCCATCCGCGTCAAGAACTACGCGTTCGGCCAGGTCACCGACGCGTTCGCGAAGGACCGGGGCATCACCTCCGGCAAGGTCCTGCCGTCGCTGAAGTCGGCGAAGGTGCCGGTCAGCCCCATCGCCTCCTGACCGGAGGCCCGAGACCAGGTCGCCGCGTTCGCTCCCCCGGACGCGGCGACCTGCTTTCCCCCCGCGACCGCAGCGCGGACGGTCAGCGGGCGTGGCGGCGCAGCGCCTGCAGGTCGTGGACGATGACGCTCCGCCGGCCCGTCTCGATCCAGCCGTGCCGCCGCAGCGTGCGCAGCGCCTTGCTGACCGCCTCGCGGGACGCGCCGACCCACCCGGCCAGCTCCTCCTGCGTCAGGTTCAGCGTGATCTGGACGCTCGCTCCGTTCACGCCCGTGTACGGGACGCCGAACCGCTCGGCCAGCTCGACCAGCCGCTGCGCGACGCGTCCGGTGGCGTCGAACATGCCGAACTCGACCCGGCCGCGGTCCGCCTCGCGCCACCGCTGGCACAGCATCTTCATGATGAGGAACGAGACGCGCGGGTTCGCGGTCAGGTAGGCGCGGAAGTCCGCCGTGGTGAGCGCCAGCGCCCGCGCGGGCTCCAGCGTCTTCACCGACGCCGACCGCGGCAGCTCGTCGATCGCGGCGACCTCGCCGAGCAGCGCCCCCGGCCCCCGGACGCCCAGCACCGCCTCTCCGCCCTGCTCGCGCGTCGAGAACGCCTTGACCCGCCCGGACAGCAGCACCGCCACCCAGAGCCCGTCCTCACCCTCGTGGAACAGCATCTCGCCGCGCTCGAAGGACCGCACACCGCCGCGGGACTCCAGGTCGGCCCGCTCGGCCGCGGTGAGCTCGGCGAGGAAGGAACCCGGCTCCAAGGCGCTCATCCCTCCACGCTAAGTCGCGGACGGCCCGAGGGGACCCACGACGCTAGAACAAATCAAGAGCCCTTTCTGTGTACTTCTACCTATTCACCGGGCTTTGTTCGAGCGAGGGTGGAGCGCGGCACGGTGGCCCAGATGTCACGGTGGCCGACGGCGTTCACGGGGAACGGCGGTGGCGACGGGCGGCGGTGACGGGGGCACGCCGCCCGCCGTCACGCCGCCCCCGTCCGCCGGAATCCGCGCGCCGGAATCCGCGCGCCGGAGGACGCGACGAGGGCCGCCGACGCGGAGGCCGAACGCGAGACGGCCGCCGGAAGCGTGTTCCGACGGCCGCCCGATGCCCGGGGTCACGAGGACGGGGTGTCCTGGCCCTTCTTCACGATGCCGAGCTTGGAACCGAGCCACACGACCGGGTCGTAGCGGCGTCCGACCACGCGCTCCTTCATCGGGATCAGCGCGTTGTCAGTGATCTTGATGCCCTCGGGGCAGACCTCGGTGCAGCACTTGGTGATGTTGCAGAACCCGAGCCCGTGGTCCTCCTGCGCGATGTTGCGCCGGTCCGCCTCGTCCGCCGGGTGCATCTCCAGCTCGGCGATCCGCATCAGGAACCGCGGCCCGGCGAACTCCGGCTTGTTCTCCTCGTGGTCGCGGATCACGTGGCAGACGTTGTTGCACAGGAAGCACTCGATGCACTTGCGGAACTCCTGCGAGCGCTCGACGTCCACCTGCTGCATCCGGAACTCGCCCGGCTGGGTGGCTCCCGGGTCGAACGACGGGATCTGCCGCGCCTTCTCGTAGTTGAACGACACGTCCGTCACCAGGTCCCGGATGACCGGGAAGGTGCGGACGGGCGTGACCGTGACGACCTCGTCCGGCTCGAAGGTCGACATCCGGGTCATGCACAGCAGCCGCGGCTTGCCGTTGACCTCCGCCGAGCACGAGCCGCACTTGCCCGCCTTGCAGTTCCAGCGGACGGCGAGGTCGGGGGCCTGCGTCGCCTGCAGCCGGTGGATGATGTCGAGGACGACCTCGCCCTCGTTCACCTCGACGGTGTAGTCGGTCAGCTCACCGCGGCCCTCGTCGCCGCGCCACACCCGGAACTTGGCCTGGTAGCTCACTGCTCGGCCTCCTCGTCAGCCTCGCCGTCCGCCGGATCCGCCGCGGCGCCCGCCGCCGTGCCCACCGGGTCCGGCTCCACCGGGCCGCCGGGCAGCTCCGCCGCGGTGAGGTACTTCTTCAGCTCGTCGGTCTCGAACAGCCCGATCAGGTCGGCCCGCATCGGCTCCATCGGCTGGCGGCGCAGCTCCACCCGCGCCCCGGTCACCGGGTCGGACGCGTCGCCGGACAGCCGGCACACCAGGTTCACCTTGCGCCAGTCCGCCGACATCGCCGGGTAGTCGTCCCGGGTGTGCCCGCCGCGGCTCTCCTGCCGTTCGAGCGCCGCCCGCGCGACCGCCTCCGACACCAGCAGCATGTTCCGCAGGTCCAGCGCCAGGTGCCAGCCCGGGTGGTAGCCGCGGCCCCCGCCGCCGTCCGTCCCCGCGCCGACCGCGACCGGCGCGACGCCGACCCGCGCGACGCGTTCGCGCAGCTTGTCGAGGGTCTCCATGGCCTCCCGGAGCTCGGACTCGGTGCGGATGATGCCGACCAGGTCGTTCATCGTCCGCTGGAGCTCGGCGTGCACCGCGTACGGGTTCTCGCCGTCCGGGCGGGTGAACGGGGCGAGCGCCTCCGCCGACGCCGCCTCGACCTCCGCGTCCGGGACGGCGGGCCGCGCGGCCAGCCCGTCCACGTACTCGACGGCCCCGAGCCCGGCGCGCCGCCCGAACACCAGCAGGTCCGACAGCGAGTTGCCGCCGAGCCGGTTGGAGCCGTGCATGCCGCCCGAGCACTCGCCCGCCGCGAACAGGCCCGGCACCAGCGCCGCGCCCGTGTCCGGGTCGACCTCGATGCCGCCCATCACGTAGTGGCAGGTCGGCCCGACCTCCATCGGCTCGGCCGTGATGTCGACGTCCGCCAGCTCCTTGAACTGGTGGTACATCGACGGCAGCCGCCGCCGGATCTCCTCCGCGCCGCCGGGCATCCGGCCGACCACGGTCAGGAACACGCCGCCGTGCGGCGACCCGCGGCCCGCCTTCACCTCGGAGTTGATGGCGCGCGCGACCTCGTCGCGCGGCAGCAGCTCGGGCGGGCGCCGGTTGTTGTCCGGGTCGTCGTACCAGCGGTCGCCCTCCTCCTCGGTCGTCGCGTACTTGTCCTTGAAGACCTCGGGGATGTAGTCGAACATGAACCGCTTGCCGTCGGAGTTGCGCAGCACCCCCCGGTCGCCGCGCACCGACTCGGTGACCAGCAGGCCCTTCACCGACGGCGGCCAGACCATCCCGGTCGGGTGGAACTGGACGAACTCCATGTTCAGCAGCGACGCCCCGGCGAGCAGCGCGAGCGCGTGCCCGTCCCCGGTGTACTCCCACGAGTTGGACGTCACCTTGAACGCCTTGCCGATGCCGCCGGTGGCCAGCACGACCGCCGGGGTCTCGAACAGCACGAACGTCCCGGACTCGCGGACGTAGGCGAACGCGCCGCAGACGCGCCCCCCGGCGTCCTTCAGCAGCCGGGTCACGGTCGTCTCGGCCCAGACCTTGATCCGCGCCTCGTAGTCGCCGTGCTCGCGGTGGTCCTCCTGCTGCAGCGCGACGACCTTCTGCTGCAGCGTCCGGATCATCTCCAGGCCGGTGCGGTCGCCGACGTGCGCGAGCCGGGGGTACTCGTGGCCGCCGAAGTTGCGCTGCGAGATCCTGCCGTCCTTGGTGCGGTCGAACAGCGCGCCCCAGGCCTCCAGCTCCCACACCCGGTCGGGGGCCTCCTTGGCGTGCAGCTCGGCCATCCGCCAGTTGTTCAGGAACTTCCCGCCGCGCATCGTGTCGCGGAAGTGCACCTGCCAGTTGTCGTTCGGGTTGGCGTTGCCCATCGCGGCCGCCGCGCCGCCCTCGGCCATCACCGTGTGCGCCTTGCCGAACAGCGACTTGGAGATGACGGCGACCCGCTTGCCCTGCAGGCGCGCCTCGATCGCCGCGCGCAGCCCCGCCCCGCCCGCGCCGATCACGACGACGTCGTAGGCGTGCCTCTCGATTTCGGTCATCAGGGGATCCTCAGTTGAACAGTCGCAGGTCGGAGATGGTGCCGCTGGAGACCAGCGCCACGTAGAGGTCCGCCACCACCAGCGACCCGAGCGTGATCAGCGCGTACCTGCCGTGGTCCTTGTTGATCTTGGAGACCTGGCCCCACATCCAGTACCGGACGGGGTGCTTGGAGAAGTTCTTCAGCCGGCCGCCGACGATGTGCCGGCAGGAGTGGCACGACAGCGTGTACAGCCACAGCAGGACGACGTTGGCCACCAGGATCAGCGTGCCGAGCCCGATGCCGAACCCGCCGTCCTTGCCGTGGAAGGCGCGGACCGCGTCCCAGGTGTTCACCAGGGAGATGAGGAACGCCGCCATCCAGAAGTAGCGGTGCAGGTTCTGGCCGATCAGCGGGAACCGCCGCTCGCCGGTGTACTTGCCGTGCGGCTCGCTGACCGCGCACGCGGGCGGGGACGCCCAGAACGAGCGGTAGTACGCCTTGCGGTAGTAGTAGCAGGTCAGCCGGAACAGCAGCAGGAACGGCAGCGAGATCGCGGCGAACGGGATCCAGCCGCGGGTCGAGGCCGGCAGGAACGTGCCGAGCTCGGCGGCGTCCCCGGTGTGGCCGTTGGCCGTGACGTTGTTGCAGATCTCGTTGAAGCAGGGCGAGTAGAACGGCGTCAGGTAGTGGTACTGGGGGACGTAGAACGCCGCTCCCCAGAACGCGCGGATGGTCGCGTACACCACCCAGGCCGTGAAGATCACCAGCGTGGTGAGCGGATAGACCCGCCAGTTGTCCCGCCGTAGCGTGCGTTCCTTGATCTGGGCGCGCGCTTTGCCCGGCGCCTCCACTGTGCTCATCGATCGCTCTCCTGAGCTCGGGTCGGGGGTTCTGGTCGAGTCCCCCGCGGGGTGGGTTCCCCGATCTCGCGCCTTCGGGGGATGTGACCCTACGCCACGGTCGCGCGACTGTGACACACATAACAATCACCGCAGCGTGTGACCCTGCACACATGCCCGGAGGGGTCCGTTCTCCCGCCGGACGGCGCTTCACTCATAACCTGCTTTTATGGCCAGAGGGAATCGAGACGAGTGCACGGAGGCATGATCACCGAACTCGGACGATGCGCTATAGGCGTCCGAAAACCACGAAGCCCCGCGACCGAAAACGGTCGCGGGGCTCCGTGGAGAGCGCGCGGTTACTTCTTCTTGCCGCCCACGGTGGCCTTGAGGAAGTCGCGGTTGAGGTTCGAGATCACGTCGAGGGAGATGCCCTTGGGGCAGGCGACGGTGCACTCGCCGGTGTTGGTGCAGCCGCCGAAGCCCGCCTCGTCGTGGGTCTCGAGCATGGAGACCACGCGGTCCCAGCGCTCGGGCTGGCCCTGCGGCATCAGGCCGAGGTGCGTGACCTTCGCGCCGAGGAACAGCGCTGCCGAGCCGTTCGGGCAGGCCGCGACGCAGGCGCCGCAGCCGATGCACTCGGCGGCCTCGAACGCGCGGTCGGCGTCCGGCTTGGGCACCGGGACGGAGTGCGCCTCGGGCGCGGTGCCGGTCGGGGCGGTGATGTAGCCGCCGGCCTGGATCATGCGGTCCAGCGGCGACCGGTCCACCACCAGGTCCTTGACGACCGGGAAGGCGCTGGCCCGCCACGGCTCGACGTCGATGACCTCGCCGTCCTTGAACTTGCGCATGTGGAGCTGGCAGGTGGTGGTCATCCGCTCCGGGCCGTGCGGGGTGCCGTTGATCACCAGCGAGCACATGCCGCAGATGCCCTCGCGGCAGTCGTGGTCGAACGCGACGGGCTCCTCGCCCTCGGTGATCAGCCGCTCGTTGAGGACGTCGAGCATCTCCAGGAACGAGGCGTCCGGGGAGATGTCGTCGAGCTCGTACTCGACCATCCGGCCCTCGTCCTGGGGGCCCTTCTGGCGCCAGATGCGCAGCGTGAGCTTCATTACTTGTACGACCTCTGCGTCGGGTGAACGTATTCGAACTCGAGGGCTTCCTTGTGCAGGACGGGCTTGGTCTCGCCGCCGCCCCACTCCCAGGCCGCCACGTAGGAGAAGTGCTCGTCGTCGCGCTTGGCCTCGCCGTCCTCGTCCTGGGACTCGGCGCGGAAGTGGCCGCCGCAGGACTCCGAGCGGTGCAGCGCGTCGATCACCATGAGCTCGCCGAGTTCGAGGAAGTCGGCGACCCGGCCGGCCTTCTCGAGCTCCTTGTTGAGCTCCTCGCCCTTGCCGGTGACCTTGACGTTCTCCCAGAACTCCTTGCGCAGCGCCGGGATGAGCTCCAGGGCCTTGCGCAGGCCCTCCTCGGTGCGCTCCATGCCGCAGTACTCCCACATGATGTGGCCGAGTTCGCGGTGGAAGGAGTCGACGGTGCGGGTGCCGTTGATCGAGAGCAGCTTCTCGACCTGCGAGCGCACCCGCTCCTCGGCCTCGGCGACGGCGCTCTCGGAGACCTCGCCGAGTCCGGTGTTGCGGGCGAGGTAGTCGCCGAGGCCGGTCGGGAGGACGAAGTAGCCGTCCGCGAGGCCCTGCATGAGGGCGGACGCGCCGAGCCGGTTCGCGCCGTGGTCGGAGAAGTTGGCCTCGCCGATGACGAACAGGCCGGGGATGTTGGACTGCAGGTCGTAGTCGACCCAGAGGCCGCCCATCGTGTAGTGCACGGCGGGGTAGATGCGCATCGGCACGTCGTAGGGGTTCTCGCCCGTGATGCGCTCGTACATCTCGAAGAGGTTGCCGTACTTGGCCTCGACGGTCTTGCGGCCGAGCCGCGCGATCGCGTCGGCGAAGTCCAGGTAGACGCCCTGGCCGCCGGGGCCGACGCCGCGTCCCTCGTCGCAGACGTTCTTGGCGGCGCGGGAGGCGATGTCGCGCGGCACCAGGTTGCCGAAGGACGGGTAGATGCGCTCCAGGTAGTAGTCGCGCTCGTCCTCGGGGATGTCGCCGGGGGCGCGCTTGTCGCCGGCCTCCTTGGGCACCCAGACGCGGCCGTCGTTGCGCAGCGACTCCGACATCAGCGTCAGCTTGGACTGGTGCTCGCCGGAGTAGGGGATGCAGGTCGGGTGGATCTGCGTGTAGCAGGGGTTGGCGAAGTAGGCCCCGTGCTTGTGCGCGCGCCAGGACGCGGTGACGTTGGAGCCCATGGCGTTGGTGGACAGGAAGAAGACGTTCCCGTAGCCGCCGGACGCCAGCACGACCGCGTCGGCGGTGTAGTGCTTGATCTCGCCGTTGATCAGGTCGCGGACGACGACGCCGCGGGCGCGGCCGTCCTCCATGATCAGGTCGAGCATCTCGTGCCGCGCGTGCAGCTCGACGTTGCCGGCGTCGACCTGCCGCATGAGCGCCTGGTAGGCGCCGAGCAGGAGCTGCTGGCCCGTCTGGCCGCGGGCGTAGAAGGTGCGGGAGACCTGGGTGCCGCCGAAGGAGCGGTTGTCCAGCAGGCCGCCGTACTCGCGGGCGAACGGGACGCCCTGCGCGACGCACTGGTCGATGATCTGGGTGGAGATCTCGGCGAGGCGGTGCACGTTCGACTCGCGGGAGCGGAAGTCGCCGCCCTTCACGGTGTCGTAGAACAGGCGGTGCACCGAGTCGCCGTCGTTGCGGTAGTTCTTGGCGGCGTTGATGCCGCCCTGCGCGGCGATGGAGTGGGCGCGGCGGGGCGAGTCCTGGAAGCAGAACTGGATGACGTGGTAGCCGGCCTCGCCGAGGGTCGCGCCGGCGGAGCCGCCCGCCAGGCCCGTCCCGATGACGATGACGGTCTTCTTGCGCCGGTTGGCGGGGTTGACCAGCTTGGCCTCGAACTTGCGGGTGCTCCAGCGCTTCTCGACCGGACCCGCGGGGGCCTTGGTGTCGACGACCGGCTCGCCGGTCTCGAAGAGGATGTCGGTCATGGTCAGCTCACCCATCCGAAGGTGACGGAGATCGGCACGGCGATGAAGCCGATCGTGACGACGACGGCGATGGCGGCGGCGAGGCCGCGCAGCGCGGCGTTGTTGCGGGGGGAGCGCAGCCCGAGGGTCTGGAAGGCGCTCCAGATGCCGTGGCGCAGGTGCAGGCCGACGAGCAGCACCGCGAGCACGTACCAGACGGTGATGTACCAGCGGGAGGCGTCGAAGTCGGCGACGACCCGGTCGTACGGGGTGGCGTCCGAGCCCTTGGGGTTGACGGCGTAGAACGTCAGGTCCAGCAGGTGCCAGATGACGAACAGCAGGATGATGATCCCGCCGTACCGCATGGTGTGGACGGCGTAGCCCTGCGCCTGGGACTTCTTCTTCCCGTGGTACTTCACGGGCCGGGCGTGCCGGGCGCGCTTGGCGAGGGAGACGGCCGACCACATGTGCAGCAGCACGGACGCGCCGAGCACGATCTCCAGGATCGTCAGCAGGGTGCGCCGGGGGACGGCGGGCTCTCCCATCGTGCGCAGCCACTCCGCGTAGTGGTCGAAGCTGCTCGCGCCGAGGAAGATCTTGAGGTTCCCGATCATGTGCGCGATCAGGAAGCCGACGAGGATCGCCCCCGTCACCGCCATGACCGCCTTCTTGCCCACGGTCGATCTGTAGATCGCAGTACTCGCTATAGCCACAGCCCGGAACGGTATGTCTGCCTGGGCTGAGAGGGCCAAGTCATGGTGGCACTCGTTTCGATAGCCGCTGGCTATGGGCCGTGTCCGACCTGGGGTTCGTGACCGTTCGGTGACACCCCGAGGTGTCCGACCTCACACGCCGACAGGGAACTACGCGTCGTAGTACATCATGCTCTACAGCGTGTAGTAGATAAAACCGCAGGTGACGTGGGTCACAATGTCCCTCGGTCGGCCCATGGTGATCAGCGGTGGGACAGCAGGAGGACGGCGAGGTCGTCGGTGAGCGCGTCCCCGTTGAGCCGCTCGACGCCCGAGACCAGGTCGTCCAGCAGCGCGCGGCCGACCATGCCCCGGCCGGACGCGTCGCGCGCCAGCTCCACCAGGCCGTCGGTGCCGAGCCGCTCGGACGAGCCGTCCCCGGTGAACCCCTCGATCAGGCCGTCGGTGTAGAGCATCAGGCTCCACGCCTCGCCGAGCTCGACCTCGGTCATCGGCCAGTCCGCGTCCGGCAGCAGGCCGAGCGCCGGGCCGTGCGCGTAGTCCGGCAGCGCGCTCACCCGGGCGTCCGGCCCCCGGCCGGTGAACAGCAGCGGCGCGGGATGCCCGGCCAGGTACATGCGGGCCGTCCGGCGGGACGGCGCGACCGTCACCATGCACAGCGTCGTGAACGTCTCGTCGTCGCGCCGCTCGTGCCCGAGGACGGTGTCCAGCGTGCCGAGGAGCTGCTCGCCGGTGTGCCCGGCCAGGACCAGCGTCCGCCACGCCATCCGCAGCTGGACGCCGAGCGCCGCCTCGTCCGGGCCGTGCCCGGAGACGTCGGCGATCATCAGGTGGACGGCGCCGCCCTCGGTCTGCACGGTGTCGTAGAAGTCGCCGCCGAGCAGCGCCCGGGACCGGCCGGGCCGGTACCGGGTGTGGTGCGTCAGGGACGGGTCGTCGATCAGCGGGACGGGCAGCAGGCCGCGCTCCAGCCGGGCGTTCTCGGCCGCCATCAGCCGGGCCTGGACCAGCCGCCGCTCGCTCTCCTCGGCGCGCCGCCGCTCGATCCCGTACCGCACGGCGCGGGCCAGCAGCGGACCGTCGATCTCCCGTTTGACCAGGTAGTCCTCGGCTCCGGCGGCGAGCGCGCGCAGGCCCAGGGACGCGTCGTCCACACCGGTCAGCACGATCACCGCGGCCGTCCCGGACACCGCCAGCATCCGGCGCAGGCCGGTCAGCCGGTCGCCCTCGGGGCCGGACAGGTCGACCAGGATGCACTGCGTCCGGCGGGTCACCCGGTGGACCGCCTCGTCCACCGAGGCGGCGGCGGTCAGCGCGACGTCCAGGCCGGCCTCGGCCAGCATCTTGCCGACCGTCCGCACGTCCGCGGAGTCGTCGAGGACGGCCAGCAGCTCGACGGTCTCGGGCTGGCCTGAAGCGGACGGGGCGGGACTGCGGAAAGAGCTCACGACCCGACGGAGGCTAGCCGGTCAGGGGCGTGCGGCGCACCTTGGCGGACCGGTGTGCGCGGCCGGAAATCCGCGCCGCCCGGGGCTCTGGCGGCGGAAAAATGAGTCGTGGGGCCGCCGTGCCGCCGCTTACCTTCGCAGGGTGAAGGACCTGCCAGTGACCGACCCGGGGACGCCCGACCACAGTTCCGCGACGCGCTACCTGCTGTGGCTGGGGCGCGTCCAGCGGCGCAGCGTGCTGGGGGTGGCGGCGCTGGGGACGGTGTTCTTCCTCTCCCAGGCGCTGATGCCCGCCGCCATCGGCCGTGCCATCGACGCCGGGGTGGCGGGCGGTGACACCGGCGCACTGCTGCGCTGGGCGGGGGTGCTGGCCGCGCTCGGCGTGGTGCAGATGGTGTCCAGCGTCACCCGGCACCGGATGGCCGTGTTCAACTGGCTCTCGGCCACCTACCGGACGATCCAGCTCGTCACCCGGCAGACGACCCGGCTCGGCGCGACGCTGCCGAAGCGGCTCACCGCGGGGGAGGTCGTCAGCGTCGGCATCTCCGACGTCGCCCGCATCGGCGACGTGCTGGACATCCTCGGCCGCGGCACCGGATCGGTCGTCGCGATCGTCGTGGTCGCCGTGCTGCTGCTCGTGACGTCCTGGCCGCTCGGCCTGGTGGTGCTGGTCGGGGTCCCGGTGATCCTGGCGCTCGCCGCGCCGCTGCTGCGCCCCTACGAGCGCCGCGAGGACGCG
>NZ_JBFAOF010000128.1:0-12334 GCF_040675125.1 Spirillospora sp. NPDC049652
ACCGGCTCCGGCGGCTCGGGCGGCTCGGGCGGCTCGGGCGGCTCGGGCCAGGCTCCCTCGTCCCGCCCCTGCGACCCGAACGTGTCGCCCATCCGCAAGGGCGCCTGCCCGGTCAAGGTGAAGTCCGGCCCGCTGCGCTACCTCGCCTCCGGCAAGTACACCGTCGGCGACACCGCCTTCTTCACCACCGAGGACACCGTCCTGGTCGTCGCCAGCGGCACCTGCCCCGACGGCACCAGCTCCGGCCCGAACATGCGCTGCGGCCTCGACGGCCTCGACGAGTGGGTCCAGAAGGCCCCGCACAACGTCGTCGTCCACTTCGACGGCGGCAACGCCACCAAGATCCAGGAGACCCAGTAACCGGTCGGCGCACTCCCACGCCCGCGACCGCCCGCACGACCCGACTCCGGGTCCGGGGCGCGCGGGCCGTGCGCATGTCCGGCCAGTGACAGGCGCACGGACCGGCGTGAGCAAATTGCTTGCGGGAGCCGGCCCGACGAGTGTTACGTTGATCAGCTTTGCTCCGAACGGAAGGAAAGCCGATGGACGTCGTCCCCTCCCTGCACAGCCGGTTCCTCAGCGAAGCGCTTCCCCGGATCCGGCAGGACGCGCGCGTGGCCGGTGTGGCGATCACCGGGTCGCTCGCCGGAGGCCGGCCCGACGGCTACTCGGACGTCGACCTGATCGTGGTCGTCGAGGACGAGGCGTACGACGCGGTCATGCGCGAACGGCTCGCACTGATCGGTTCCTGGACGTCCCTGGTGGCCGGGTTCACCGGGGAGCACGTCGGCGAGCCGCGCCTCATCATCACGCTCGTCGGCCCGCCCCTCCTGCACGTCGACTTCAAGTTCGTCCGGGTCTCCGACTTCGCCGAGCGGACCGCGGATCCGGAGATCCTGTGGGACCGGGACGGCCTGCTGGCCGGCCACCTCGCCCAGCGTCCTCCGGCCGCCCCGGCGTTCGATCTCCAGTGGATCGAGGACCGGTTCTGGATCTGGGTGCACTACGGCGCGACGAAGCTCGGCCGCGGCGAACTGTTCGAGACCATCGGTTTCCTCGCCTACCTGCGCGAAACCGTCCTCGGCCCCCTCGCCGCCCGCCGGGTGGGCGCGCCCCCTCGCGGCGTGCGCCACCTGGAGACCGTCGCGCCCGACGAGGCCCGCGCCCTCCAGGCGACGCTGTGCGGCCACGACCGCGCCGAAGCGGGACGGGCGATCCTCGCCACCGTCGATCTCTACCGCCGGTGGTCCGAGGGATCGTCCGTCGAACGACGCCACCTGGCCGAGAGGCTCGCCGTGCAGTACCTCCAGGACGTCATCGCCGAAAGCCGCTGACCGGCCCTGTCCCGCACCAGCCACCGCCCCCTCGGGCGCGGCTCACTCCGGATGACGTTTCCGCAGGTCACAGTGTCCCGGAGTGTCCGCGGACATGACCGGACACGTGGTGACACCGCTTCCTCTGGCACCGGTCGTCCTCGCCCTGCTGTCGTGGTCTCGCGGGTCCTCAGCACGCTGGACGGGCGGGCCGTGAACCGCCGCCACCCCGTCGCGGACCCGCCGGTCATCGGATCCACGAAGGAGAACGACATGCGGAACACACTGCGCAGGACGGCGACCGCCATCGCCGGCGCCACCGCGATGAGCGGCTCGCTCCTGTTCACCGGCGCCGCCCAGGCGTCGGTCGCCGCGCCCGGCGGCCCGGGGGCCCCGGCCGTCGAGTCGGCGGGCCCCAACGGATGCGTCCACGTCAGGCCCCTCGGCGTCAACAACGGGGTGCAGGCGACGAACGTGAGCTGCGGACGCACCGTCGAGGTCCAGGTCGTCTGGAGCACCCCGCCGCACAGCCGCTCCTACGCGATCCGTCCGGGCGGGAAGCGGGACTACTACCCGCACTTCTCCTGGCAGCGCTACCGGACGATCAACATCTTCTGACGTCAGGACGGCCCTGACCGAACGCGGTGCCCCCGCCCCCGGTGGCGGCGGGGGCGCCGGGCGGAGCTGTGCGGGCGGCCGCCCGGCAGGGTCACTCGACGTCCTCGGCGGGCACGGGCTCGATGAGGTCCCTGGCGCAGCCGCACGGCATGCGCGCGAAGATCCTGGCGGCGCCGGGGTCGTCGCGGTACGCCTGGACGGGCGTCCAGCCGCGGTCTCCACACGCGGGGCACCGCAGGCCGCGGCGGGGGAGCAGGTGCCGGGAGGCCTCCTCGGCCTCCGCGGCTCCGGGGGGCGGCCCGTCGGTGAGCTCATCGAGCGCGCCCGAGGGGTATCCATGCGCGTCCGGCTCGCACCCGTCGTGCCCGCTTCGGCCGCATCCGCCGCACGCGGGACAGAACACCGGAGCGAGCAGCAGCCGGGACCGTCCTGAGAGCGGGTCCGGACTCCAGTTGGTGGACACCCGTTCGTGGGTGATGCCGAGGCCGTCGCACATGGCACAGGGGGTCGCGTCGTCCAACTCGGGCGATGGGAACACCGCCTGGCAGTAGTTCGTGTCGCCGTCGCTCATGGCTCTCCGTCGAGTCGGCCAGGCCGCGGCGCCTGCGGGGGAGAAGCGCGACCGTGATCACATGCGGTGCGCGCCCACCCTACGCCCACCAGCCGCGCCGCCAAGGCCGGCGACCGCCGTCCATTTCCCCATGGGTTCCGCACGGCGCCGCATCGGTCACCTTCCCTCCGAGTCTCCAAGGTGTGGCGGAAGGAAAGGAAATCCGCTGCGGTGCCAATATCGCCACCTTTCATGAACTGCGGCGAATTATCCATCCATTCGGCACTGATTTCCATGCTAGCGTTTTGTCAAGCCGAGTGGAGCGGGCAGGCTCCAGTCACCACGGAGAGGGAAGAAAACGTGTCGACCCCCGTGAAGCACCAGAAGTTCGACATGCTGTTCAACTGGTTCGACCAGGGAGGTGACGGTCTCCTCACCCACGACGACTTCCGGGCGATGGGCGACCTTTTCGCCGCCCTGGACGAGAGCGACGACCACGCGAACGCCGCCGCGATGCGCGACGCGTTCGAGAAGTGGTGGCAGGTGCTGCTGGCCCACGCCGACACCGACGGCGACGGCCGGGTCACCCGCCAGGAGTTCCTGGACGTCATGCAGGCGAATGTCACCAGTCCGGAGCACTTCGGGGACGCGGTGCTGGCCATCGCCGACGCCCTGATGCGGGCGCTCGACACCAGCGGCGACGGCAGGCTGAGCCACGACGAGTACGTCCGCATGTACGACGAGCTCGGCGTCCCGCCGAAGCACTCCAAGGACGCCTTCCGGCGACTCGACCGGGACGGCAGCGGGTCGATCAGCCACGAGGAGTTCCGGACGGCGATCACCGAGTTCTACCTGAGCGACGACCTGGACGCTCCGGGCAACTGGCTCATCGGCCCGATCAACGCCGGCGCCTGACCGCCCGAACGCCACCACGAGTGAAAGCACTGCCGGAGTCGGCGAACTCCCGCTGATTCCGGCAGCGTGAAGCGGCTGTCCCCATGGGCCGGAATTCATCTTCCCCTCGTTCTCGCCACGGGAAGGATTTCGGATGACCAGCCAGTTCGACACGCTCCCGGACACCTACGACGACTTCACCACCACCCCTTTCCGCGTCTACCTGGAGACCCCCAGCGTGCTCGGCGTCCTCGGCGACGTCCGCGGCGCGACGGTGCTCGACCTCGGCTGCGGATCGGGCGCCTACACCCGGCTCGTCAGGCAGCGCGGAGCCGCCCGCGTGACCGGCATGGACGTCTCCGAGGGCATGATCGCTCACGCCCGCGCCCTGGAGGCCGCTCGCCCCCTGGGCGTCGACTACTTCCTCGGCGACCTCCCCCTCCGCCTCGCGGGCGCCTTCGACCTGGTGCTGGGGGTGTACGTTCTGCCGTACGCGACGACCCGCGCCGAACTCGGCCGACTGTGCGCCACCGCCGCGCGGGCGCTGCGTCCGGGCGGACGCTTCGTGACGCTGCCCGTCCACCCCTGCTTCCGGTCCGGTGCCGTCTCGTACGCGCCCTACGGCTTCCGGCTGACCGCCGCCGAGCCGCTGGCCGACGGCTCGCGGGTCTCCTTGAACCTGCGGTTCAACGGCCGCGACCACGACATCACCGCCCGCTACTGGAGCAGGGCCGCCCTGGAGGACGCCCTGCGGGAGGCCGGGTTCACCTCCCCGCGGTTCTGTGACCTCGCGGTGAGCGAGGAGGGCATCGCCGAACGCGGCGCCGCCTACTGGAACGACTACCTCACCCACCCCCACACCGTGATCATCGACTGCCGAAAAGCGACCGGTGCCGTCTAGATGAATCGTGAGTCCCACAACACCCTCAGCAGTCCCACCGGCGGACGTCGGCGCGACTCGACGCCCGTCCCGGCCGGCCTTCCTCGCCGACGGCGTTCACTGCCCGGGCGCCTCAGCGTGCACACCACCGCCGGTGTCGGCGCCATCGCGCGCGAGGACTGGGACGCACTCGTGGGGCCCGACAACTTCTACAACAGCCACCGCTGGCTGCGCGCCCTCGAACTCGTCCACGGCGGCGATGCCGTCGTCACCGCGACAACCGGGGACGGCGTACTGCTGGGAGCCATGCCCACGTGGCCCGGCGAAGCCGGCGCACCGGGCCTGTTCTGCCCGTCGGACCTGTTCCCGGGCCTGGCCGGCGCCTGGCCCGACGACTGCCTGTGGCTGGGCGCCAGGCGCTCGGTCTACAACGAACTGCTGTGTGTTCGCGGCCCGCTACGCGAACGCGCGCTCGCCGCGCTCCTCCACGGCGCGCAGGCGGTGGCCGGATCCAGGGGCGCGGCCGGCCTGATCATGCCCTACCTGGCGGCGGCGGACGCGAGAGATCTGGCCCGGGCCCATCCCCGGGCCATGGTCCTGCTGCACGACGCGGACGCCAGCATGGACCTGCCCGCGGGCGGGTTCACCGAGCATCTCGCACGGATGCCGCAGCGGGACCGTACCCGGCGCCGCGCGGAGCTGCGCGCTTTCGAGCGGGCCGGCACGCGTGTCGAACGGCTGGCGCTGACCGGGGAAACGTCCCGGCTGGCCGCGGACCTGATCACCCAGAACCGGGCCCGCCACGGCGGTACCGCGGACCCCGGCTGGATGCGCCGCTCCTTCGCGGCCCAACGCCGCTCCGGTGTCATCGACCAGGCCGTCGGCTTCTTCGGAGTCCGCGACGGGCGGCCGGTGGCCGTCACCGTCTGCTACACCCACCACGACCGCCTCTACGCGCGCTACTACGGCTTCGACTACCGCAACGCCGAGCCTGCCTGCGAGTACTTCGTCCTGACCTACCGCACCCCTCTGGACTTTGCCGCCGTCCACGACCTGCACCGCTACCGGCTGGCGGTGTCGGCCTGGGACGTCAAGGTCCGCCGGGGCGCGGTGTTCTCCCCGCTCGCCGCCGTCGTCATCGCCCCGCGCCACGAGGTGTGCAGCCCCCGGCGCGCCGCCGCCTTCAACCACGAAGTGGCCCGGCAGTGGCAGGACCGGCTGGCCGGCCGACCCCACGCCGTCGGCCGCGAGTGGGACGACTGGTCCGCTCAACCGCCTTCCGCCTGCTGAACAGGAGGACTTCTGTGCTCTACCTCGTCTACCGCCTCAAGCTCACCCCCGCCGCCGAGGCGGACCCGCGCGCCTTCTGGCACTGGGCACAACAACGTGAGAAGTGGTTCTACGAGGGCCTCGACACCGTCCTTGCCACAAAGTGGACGGTGCGCACCGTCGGAACGGACGTCCACACGCTTGAGCACACCATCACCTTCGCCGACGAAGCCGCCTGGGGCCGCTACCGCCGCCAGGTGGCCGAGCGAAGCCACGACCCCGCGTGGGAGGAACGCCGCACGGAACAGGGAACCTGGTGGCAGATCCTCGACGCCGCCCTGCACAGCGACCCCCCGGTCGCCCTCGGCTTCGACCGTGCCCCCGGGCAGTGAGCATGGCCGAGAGCAAGGACCTCGCCGAACGCAGCCATTACCTGCTGGCCAACGCCCGCTTCATGACCCTGGCCACCAGCGACGGCACCGAACCCTGGGCCTCGACGGTCAACTTCGTCGCCCTGGACCGACCCCTGAGGCTCCTCTACTACTCCCTGCACACCGCCCGCCACTCCCTCAACGTGGAGAGCAACCCCGTCGTGTCCGGCTCGATCTACATGACCGGCCTTCCCGGATTCGGCCTGGACGGCGCGCAGCTCACCGGGTCCTGCCACGCCGTGAGTCCCGACCAGTTGGCGGAGATCCACCGCACGTACTACGAACTCAACTTCCCCGACGAGGACACCCGGCGCGAATGGCTTCTGCCGCAGTCAGATTTCCACGGCACGGGCCCGCGAAGGTTTTACCTGGTTCAGGTCCGGAACTGGTGGCTCCTGGATATCGACCGCTGGCTCATCGACAAACACGACCAGCGCATCGAGGTACCCCTCCAAGACCTGCACCTGTGATCGTCTCGCGCGGAACCCGCCTACAGTTCGTTCACTTCCAGGAGATCGTGTATTCGTTCGGTAGGCCCCCCGTGCCTCCGAACGTTCGCCACCGGGCCGCGACGACCGTCGAGTCGGAGAAGACCAGCTCGTTCTCGGCCTGGGCGCTGTGCGGCGCCAGCGAGCCGCTGGGCCGCGGACACGCGTTGGGATAACCGGCAAGGGAGATGCTCGCCCAATTCTCGGCGGTGGCTCCGCTGGGGAGCACGCCTGAGATATGGCTGGTGACATCAGTGATGTCGCCGATGGACATCGTGCGATCGCCCCTGTTCGTCACCGAGAAGCGAATGCAGTACGACGCCCGGAACTTCGACCTGTCCTTTGGCTCGAAGTCGGTGACGGGAAGCTTCTCGATGGCGTTGACCGCCAGGGCTATACGGTCCACGGGGCCGGTGGAACCGGTCTGGTGAAGGACGAACGCCAGGTCCCGGAGTTTGAGGGTCTGCCCGGAAGGGGTGACATCGCTGCCGGAGTTGTTCTCCTTGGTGCCGGACCCGTATTTGGTGAGGGCGTAGAGGCCCAAGCCGCATACCGCGAGGACGGTCAGGATCACAGCGACCGTACGGACGGCGGGCAGCGGAGAGGCGAGCGGCGATGGCGAGCCTGGCGGCACAGTGGCCGGCATCGTTTCCGGGGGCGGCGGCGGTGGGGCCTGAACCGTTTCCGGGCTTGGTGCCTGCGGAGTTCGCGCGGGGGTCCCATGGAGACGCGCGATGACCGCCGTCGCGTCGTGCGGACGGTCGTCGGGTCGTTTGGCGAGCAGTTCGAGCACCAGCGCATCGAGGTGAGGCGGGACGTCCGGGCGCAGGGATCGCGGTGGAGCGGGGATCTGCTCCAGATGCTGGTAGAGGATCGCGGCCAAGTTGGCGCCGGTGTCCACCCAGGGGGCGCCGGTGAGCATCTCGTACAGGACGCAGCCGAAGGCGTACAGGTCCGTCCGCTGGTCGACGGCCCGCCCCTGGATCTGCTCGGGGGCCATGTACACCGGGGTGCCGGCGGACCCGCCGGTCGCGGTGATCTTCGTGGCGGCGACGAGCCGGGCGATCCCGAAGTCGCAGACCTTCACCCGCCCGCCCGTCAGCAGGAACAGGTTGGCGGGCTTGAGGTCCCGATGCACGATGCCGCGTCCGTGCGCGGCGGACATCGCGTCGAGGACCTGGGCGGCGAGGTCCACCACTCCCGCGATCGGCATCCCGTCCGGGTGGTCACCCAGCGTGCGTTGCAGGTCCCGGCCCTGCATCAACTCCATCACCAGGAAGAGGAGGCGTTCGTCGCCGTACTGATGCTCGTCGATGTCGAACACCGTGGTGATGCCCGGGTGGTTCAGCGTCGCGGCGATCTCGGCCTCGCGGCGGAACCTCGCCACCGCGACCGGGTCCGCCGCCATCGTCAGCGGCAGGATCTTGACGGCGACCGGACGCCGCAACCGCAGATCGACACCCCGCCACACCTCTCCCATGCCGCCCCGGCCGAGCGGCGCCTCCAGCCGGTACCGGCCGGCCAGCTCCAGACCACCCCGCACTCATGCCTCCACCCGGCCGCAAGGGATAGAACGCGCAATCGAAGCATTCCACCAGACCCGGTGACGAGGGTCCAGTTCGCCCAGGGCCGCCGCGCAGGCTTTGGACGGGCTCTGGCAACGCGGCGGACGGTCACAGGCCGAAGGCGCCGCCCTCGATGAGGATGAGCGTCCCGATGCCGGTCAGCACGACGGGCATCAGGATGTGTCCCCACCGGCTCAGGGCCTTGGCGATGGCGGGACGGGTGGCGAAGTACCGGCCGGCCGCGACCCATACCGCGACCAGGATCAGGAACACCACCGCATAGACGCTCATGCCGCCGGTCCCCGCGGTGGCGAAGACCGGGACGTAGACGCCGATGTTGTCGCCGCCGTTGGCGAAGGTGACCACGGCCACCTCCAAGGCCCTGGGGCCGCTCCCGGTGCCCTGCCGTTCCTGGTCGGTGTCGTTGCGGTGCCGCCACGCCTGCACCGCTGCCTTGATACCGAGCGCGAGCGGCAGCAGGCCCAGGTAGGGGATGGCGTCCTCAGGCAGGAAGGTGGCGCCGAACGCGGCCGCCACGGCGACGACCAGGATGGCCGCGAATCCCAGGTACTGGCCGACCGCGATGCTGCGCGTGGCCCTCCGGTGACCGGCGCCCTGGGCGAAGAACAGGGCCAGGACCAGGATGTCGTCGATGTTGGTGACGGCGAACAGCCCGGCCGCCTGCCCGATGATGCCCAGGTCCACGGTGAGGCAGCCGTCCTTCTGCGGGAGATTTCCGGCGAGCCTACCGACACCGCCTCTCAGCTTCAGCCGGTGCTCCGGAGAGCCATAAGATCCCGGGATGAGTGACGAAGAGTGGAATCGCATCATCGGTTTGGCGGAGCAGGGCGAGTCCGGCCCTTGGTCGTGTCCCGAGTGCGACGAGAACACCGTCGAGTTGGGTCAGCGGTTCAAGCCGGGCCAGCGCGTAGTGGAGAACACCCTGATGTGCCTCGCCTGCGGGGCAAAGGTCGTCGCACCTGCCTGAACCCCCCCGCACAAGGATGCGGCATCCCCGCCCGGGCCATCGCAAGGTGTCGCGCCCTGCCCGGCTGGACGTGTTCACCACCTCGCTGCACATCCACCACACCGCCGAGGACGAAGCGCTGGGGCCCGCGCTCCGCCAGACGCTCTAGGCGACGCCGTCTGGTGGGCGTAGGCGGCCGTCGTGGACTTCGGCGATCTGGTCGACGGCGGTGAGGTGGGTGCGGTCGTGGGTGACCAGGACGGTGGCGGTGGCCTGCTGGTGGGTGAGGCGGGTGATCAGGTCGATGACGGCGGCGCCGCGTTCGTGGTCCAGGGCGCTGGTGGGTTCGTCGACCAGCAGGACGGTGGGGTCGTTCATCAGGGCGCGGGCGATGTTGACGCGTTGGCGTTGGCCGCCCGACATCTGGTGGGGGCGGCGGTCGGCCTGGTCGGTCAGGCCGACCGCGTCGAGCAGTTCCCGCGCCCGGCCTCGGGCGGTGCGTGGCTTGCGGCCGTCGATCTGGGCCATGACCTGGAGTTGTTCGGCGGCGGTGAGGGAGGGCAGCAGGTTGGGCTGCTGGAAGACGATGCCGATTCTGTGGCGGCGCAGTTCGGTGAGCTCACCGCGGGTCAGGCCGGTGGTGGTGACGCCGTCGATGGTGACGGTGCCGGTGTCGGGGGCGATGAGGGTGGCCGCGACGGCCAGCAGGCTCGACTTGCCCGAACCCGAGGGACCGACCACGGCGGTCAGGCTGCCCTTGGGGACCTGGAGGCTGACCTGGTCCAGGGCGGTCAGCCGGGTGGCGCCGTCGGGGTAGGTGAGGGTGATGTCGGTCAGGCTCAGGCTCATCGGACGCTCCCCAGGGCGGTCAGCGGGTCGACGGAGGTGATGCGGCGGATGGACAGGGCGGCGCCCAGGGCCCCGAGAGCGATGATCACCGCGGCCGGGAACAGGACGGTGGCGGGGGTGAGCAGGAACGGCACGGCCGAGCCGGCCACCAGGGCGCCCAGGGCGGCGGCCAGGCCGGTTCCGATGAGGGTGCCGCCGGTCAGCAGGATCAGGGCCTGGCCCAGGGCGTCCTTGAGCAGGTTGGCGGTGGAGGCGCCCAGGGCTTTGAGGACGGCGACGTCGCCGCTGCGCTGGATGGTCCACACGGTGAAGAAGGCCCCGATGACCAGCGCGGAGATCGCGAACAGGAAACCGCGCATCAACTGCAGGGAGCCGTTCTCGGAGGTGTAGGAGCCGATCGCCGACAGGGAGTCGTCGACGGAGACCGTCCGGGTGCCGGCCTGGCGGTCGACGGCGGCCGTGTCGGCCTTGGAGGTGGTGCTCAGGGCGATGACGGTCGCGGTCGGACCGTCGCCTTCGCCGGTGGGGGGCGCGGTCTTGCGCCAGGTGTCCAGGCTGGTCCAGATCACGGGGGTGTGGCTGAAGAAGGCGTCGCCCGCCACGGCGGCCACCGTCACCCGCCGGCCCGCCACGGTGAGGGAGCCGTCGGCCTTGACGCCGAGGTCGTCGGCGGCCGCGGCCGACAGCACCACCGCACCTCCGGTGATCTTGTCGCTGCCGGGGGCCAGGGGCGAGCCGGGCTCGACGCCGAACACCGAGACGCCGGTGCTGTTGCCGCCCGCGGTGGCCTTGGTCGTGGTGATCCCCAGCGGCTCGGCGCTCTCCACACCCGGGGCCTCGGACCACGTCTTCCACTGCGCCTGCGTGACGGTGGAGTTGGCATACGACAGGTCCTGGCCGCCCCCGGGGGCCTGGAAGGCGATCCGGTCGGCGGGCAGTCCCGTGATCGCCGAGATGTTCTGCTGCCCCAGCCCGGCCGTCAGCCCCGACAGCAGCCCGACCAGCAGGGTGATCAGCACGATGACGGCGCCCATCAGGGCGAAGCGCCCTTTGGCGAACTTCAGATCTCTCCAGGCGACGAACACGGCCTGACCTGTCCTCTCCGGCGGCGGATGCGGTATGCCCCCAGCCTCGCCGCCGGCCTGCGGCGGGTGCATCTGGCGCAAGAGCGGACTCGGCGGGCCGAAAGACGACACGCGGGTTCTAACTTTCGATGGAGGTCACCGGGAGTGGCGCCTCGTAACCTGGAAGCCACTGTGAACACCGCTGCTCCCACCCTGACCCCGACCACCCGGGCCCTGGCCTGGTGCCTGCACCTGCTGATCATCGGCCTGCTCGCGCTGGCCGTCGTCCGGTCCGTGGCCGACGGCCGGCCGCACGCCGCCGCGATCGCGGCCGCGGCGACGGCCTGCGCGCTGGTGTACGCCGCCGGGCCGTTGCTGCCCGTCGTCCGCCGGTCCCGGTGGGCCGCCGCCGGGTGGCTGGCAACGGTGGGCGCCCTGTGGCTGGTGTTGCTGGCCCTGGCCCCCGAGGCGGTCTGGGTGGCCTTCCCGCTGTACTTCCTCCAGCTCCACCTGCTGCCGCGCCGCGCCGGCCTGGTCGCGGTGATCGCCACCGCCGTGGCGGCCGGCACCGGGTTCGCCGTCCACACCGGCTCGGCCGGCCCGGCCGTCGCGATCGGTCCCGCGCTCGGCGCGGCCGTCGCGGTGGCGGTGGTGTGGGGGTACCAGGCGCTGTACCGGGAGAGCGAGCAGCGCCGGCGGTTGATCGAAGAACTCACCGCCACCCGGGCCGATCTGGCCGCCGCCCAGCACACCGCCGGTGTCGCGGCCGAACGCGAACGGCTGGCCCGCGAGATCCACGACACTCTGGCCCAGGGCCTGTCCAGCATCCAGCTGCTGCTGCGCGCCGCCGAACGCGCGCTCCCCGGCCAGCCCGCCGCGGCCGCCCGCCACGTCCAGGCCGCCCGTCAGGCCGCCGTCGACAACCTCACCGAGGCCCGCCGCTTCGTCGCCGCCCTCACCCCGCCCGCGCTGGAGGGCACCACGTTGGCCGGCGCCCTGGAACGCCTGTGCGCCACCACCTCGGCCCGGCACCGGCTCACCGCGCGCTTCCACCTCACCGGCGACTCCGCCCCGCTGGCCACCGCCCACGAGGTCGCGCTGCTGCGCATCGCCCAGTCCGCGCTGGCCAACACCGTCCGGCACGCCGACGCCACCGCCGTGGACATCACCCTCAGCCACCAGGACGACCACGTCGTCCTGGAGATCGTCGATGACGGACGCGGGTTCGACCCGGCCCACCTGCCCGCTCCGGACCCCGCGACCGGCGGGTTCGGGCTGGCGGCCATGCGGGCCCGCGCCCACGCCCTGGGCGGCACGCTCACCATCGCCTCAGCGCCCGGCCGCGGCACCACCCTGACCGCCCGTCTCCCCGCCGTCCACCCCACTCCGACCCGACCCGAGGCCCGCCCGTGACCGACGCGCCCATCCGCCTGCTGCTGGCCGCCG
>NZ_JBFAOF010000129.1:0-12207 GCF_040675125.1 Spirillospora sp. NPDC049652
GTGACTGGTGTCCCGAGGTTGGCTCTCCCCATCGGGCCACGGCCCCGCCGGCCCCCGCGCGCGCACCCGGCGGGGACGGCCGGCCGGGCGGAGAGAGGGGAAGCTCTCCGCCCGGCCACGTCCGACGCCCCGGAAGGAGGCAGAGATGACCACACTCACCCGCGGAGTCCGCTCCGCTGCCCATAACGTCGCCGGCGCCGCCCAGCACGAGGCCCCGCGGCCGCGCCACCGGGCGCTGCCCGCGCCCCGTCCGGCGCACACCGCCGTCGGCCAGCTGCACGCGGCCCGCGCCGGCCTCGCCGACGCCGCCGACGCGACCTCGCCCGCGGTCCGCTACGTCAGCGCGCACCTCGCCGCGCTGCGCGCCGCCGCCGCGGTCCTGGCCGCCCACCAGCCCCTCGACCTCAGCCGCCGCCGGGCCCGTCCGCGCAGCGTCTGGGTCCTGCTCCCGGAGGCCGATCCCGCCCTGCGCGAATGGGCCGCCTACTTCGCCGCCGGCGCCGACAAGCGCGCCGCCGCCGAAGCCGGCCTGCCCCGGGCGGTGACCTCGCGCGAGGCCGACGAGCTCCTGCACGACGCGGAGATCTTCGTCACCCTCGTCGAGGACACCCTCGGCATCCCCATCCAGCAGACGCTCCCCACCACCAACCGGGCGAGCTGAGCGGCGCGATGGGATCGCGCGGCGGCTGAGGCGGTCGCCTTGAGACCCCCGGAGGACGCGTGTTGCGGGGCAGCTTCCTCCGGGCCCGACGTCCCGGCGTGAGGGGCGGACGTCAGTCCGCCCCGTCCGCGCCTCACTCCGGGACCCCACCCCGGCCGTCGACCCCTTGGGACGGCCGGCAGGTCGGGCCGTCGCGGCGCCCCCCTCACCGGCCCCCGACGGCCCGACCAACTCCCCCCCCCGCCCCCGACCGTCCTCCCACCCGCGCCCGCTCGTCCTCGCGCCCGCGCCGCGCCGTTCGCGCGCGCCCGCGTATGGCTGGCTTCACGCCCGTGCCCGGGTGTTCCCGTACCTGCACCCGGTCGTTCTCCGCACCCGTGCCTGGTCGCGCCCGCGCCTGCCGTCCTCACGCCCATGCCTGGCCGTTCTCGCGCCTAAGTCTGGTCGTTCTTGTCGCTGGTCTGGCTGTTCTCGGGCCCGCGTCCGGCGGTCCCCGCACCCGCGTCTGATCGCCCTGACGTCCGTGCCCGGTCGCCTGACGTCCGCCCCTGTTCGTCGCCGCGCCCGCGTATGGCTGGCTTCACGCTCGTGTCAGGGCGGTCCCGCACACGCGCCTGGTGGTGTCGACGCTGGCCGTCTTCGGGACTGCGTGCGGTCGTCGTCGCCTGCGTATGGCTGTCGTCGGGCCTGCGTCCGGTCGCGTCCGCGCTTGTGGCTCGTCGGGCCTGCGCCCGGTCGGCCTCATGCGTGCGTGGGGCTGGCTTCGGGTCTGGGTCGGTCGTTCTTGGGCTTGGGTCTGGCTGGGTTCGTGGAGGCGCTCGGCCGGGGTTGTGTCGGGCTGCGCTCGGATGTGGCGGGGGTGAGTAGGCGGGGTATCGGGGGGTTCGTGATGGCTCTGGGGGACGGCTCTTGGGGCTCGGGTGTGGCGATGGAGATTGAGCGTTCGGTTTCGGTGGGCGGGCTTGCGGGGTGTACGGAGAACCGCAGGCGCGGCGTCGCCGGGTGGGCGTGTGGGGGACGGGGCGCCGTTGGTTCTCGCGTTCCGGCGCTGGTGACGTGGTTCGGAGACGGGGGCTGTCGGCATCGGCGCGGCGATGGGCGGACGGGGCGATGGAGATCGTTATCGCGAAGAACGATCTTCGGCTCCACCTCGGGCGATGGCCGGAGGTGGTCACGGGCTGTGTTGGCGCGACAGGGAATGCCGCAGGGTTGTTTGACCGCCTAAGTGGTTTATGAAGTGCGCGACGCCCTTTGTTGTGGGACGACAATATCGGGGTGGCGATACGACGAAATGGCGGGGATGGACGGCCGGCGCGCGAGCGTGCGGCCGAGAGGGCGGGAGCGGCGACGCTGCCCGCGTTGCTGGCGTTTCTGGGGGTGGTGGCGTACTCGCTGTCGATGGCGGTGCTGACGCCCGCGATGCCGCTCGTCCAGCGGGATCTGCACACCTCGGCGGCGGGGGCGGCGTGGGGGTTGACCGCGATGATGCTGTCGGCGGCCGTCTCGACCCCGGTCGTGGGACGCCTGGGTGACCTGTACGGGCCCCGGCGGGTGCTGCTGGTGGTCCTGGTGGTCGCGACGGCCGGGACGGTCCTGGCGGCGGTTTCACCGTCTTTGGGGGTCTTGCTGGTGGGCCGGGCCCTGGCCGGGATCGGCGGCGGCGTGTTCCCGCTGGCGTACACGGTCATCCGGAGCGTGCTGCCGCCGGCGCGGACGGCGTCGGCGGTCGGGCTGATGTCGTCGATGCTCGGGCTGGGCGGGGCGCTGTCGTGGTGCGTGGCGGGCCCGGTGATCGACCTGCTGGGGTGGCGGTGGCTGCTGTGGATGCCGGTGGCCGGGCTGGCGCCGGGGCTGGTGCTGGCGTGGCGGCTCGTCCCGCGGGTGCCGGGACGTCCGGGCGCGGGCGTGGACTGGTGGGGCGCGGGCCTGTTCTCGGCGTGGATGGTGGCGGCCCTGACGGCGCTCACGCAGGGCATGGCGTGGGGATGGACATCTCCGGGCGTTCTGGGCCTGGCGGGCGCCTCCGGGGCGCTGGCGGCCGTCTGGTGGGTCGTGGAGCGGCGTGTGGCCGAGCCCCTCGTCGATCCCCGGCTCATGCGCGTGCGCGGGGTCTGGACGGCGAACGCGGCGTCGCTGCTGGCCGGTTACGGCCTGATGGCGGGTGGGGTGCTGTTCCCGCTGCTGGTCCAGGCGCCCCGTCCCACGGGGTTCGGGGGAAGTGCGACGGCGGCGGCGATGCTCCAGCTTCCGGCGAGCATCGGGATGACGCTCGCGGGCATCACGGCCGGACGGCTCCACCACCGCGTCGGCTCACGCGCCGTGCTGGTGTTCGGGGCCGTCCTCACCGGCGCCGGATACGCGTTCGTCGCGCTCGTCCACGGCGCCATGTGGGAGCTCTACGTCGGCGGCACCGCGCGGGGGATCGGCCTCGGGCTCGCCTACGCGGCGGTCGCGAACCTGGTCGTCGCGGCCGTCGAGCCCGCGCGGACGGGCGTCGCGACCGGGGTCAACACCCTGCTGCGGACGGTCGGCGGATCCCTCGGGACACAGGTGAGCGCGGTCATCCTCACCGCCTCGGCCGTGCGGGGCCACCCGGCGGGGACGGGCTACACGGTGGGCTTCGCCGTCACCGCGGCCACGATGGCCGGGGTGCTGGCGCTCGCACTGGCCGCCCCGGGACGGCGGGCAGCGCGCCCCTCGGAGGCGCTGGACGTCCGAACACCCGAAAAATGCACAAACGCCTGAATGTGCATCCGCACGCCCGAACGCACCGCGCCGCACCGAGCGCGCAGCGTGACGCCCTCCCCGCGCGCGGGGAGCGGCGGGCGCGGCGCGGGCAGCGGAACGGCCCGGCGGCACGCGGCCGCCGGGCCGTTCAGCGAAGATCGTCCGTCCGGCCCCCGGATGGGGCCCAGGGGCCGTGGCGCGGACGCTAGAAGGACTCCACGGCCCGGCGGGCCTCGGGGTCCAGCACGCCCCAGCCGATGAGCTCCTCGGTGAGCTCGGTCGGGGACTTGTCGTAGATCACGGCGAGAGAACGCAGGTCCTCCTGCCGGATGGACAGGACCTTTCCGTTGTAGTCGCCCCGCTGGCTCTGGATCGTCGCGGCGTAGCGGGCGAGGGGACCGGCCTTGTCCTTCGGAAGCTGCTGCAGGCGCTCAAGGTCGATGACGAGCTTGGGCGTTGGCCCGAGCGGGCTCGGCGCGGCTCCGCCGGGCAGCAACTCGGAGACCGGCACGCCGTAGAAATCGGCGAGCTCGGCCAGCTTCTGAACGGTGACGGCGCGGTCGCCCCGCTCGTACGAACCCACGACGACGGCCTTCCAGCGGCCACGGGACTTCTCCTCCACACCGTGCAGGGACAGGCCCTGCTGGGTGCGGATGGCGCGCAGGCGCGCGCCGAGAGCCTTAGCGTATTCAGACGGCATTTCGCGGCCCCCCAGGCTCACTTCGTCGTCGTTCTCGGATTCCCGGCGCCGGTGGGTCCGGCGCCGGAGGAGACGGGCTCCCGGAGCCCGTCACGGCTCGGAAGTCCCCCTCCAGGGATGGTTACGGACAGTGACGGTAAAACGGTGACGCCCCCAGGTCAAGCCGATTGGAAAAAAGCGGTCGAATCCGTAGGTGTCGATCCGGGTCGTCCGGATCGGCGCGAAGGGCCGCACGCCCCGCTCGACGGGCGTTCCGGAACCCCTGCGCGCCTCCCGCGCGCGTGGGCGCGCGAGCCGGGTGTGACCGCTCTCACCAGGCACGATGTGCCGGGCAGGGGTTCGGTTCAGCCGGGTCCGCCTGCTACCTTGTCCGGGACAAGCGTCCTTTAAGACCCGTCCTGTGAGGCGGGAAAGGAGGTTCAGGTGGTGAATGCTGCCCACCGGCCGGACGATCCGGCCGAGGCGCGAGTGACCGGCCGTGACAGCGGTGCGGACCCCCGGCAGAAGGCCGTTCTGGAGGGTCCCGACATCCGGCGCGCGCTCACCCGTATCGCCCACGAGATCCTCGAGCGCACCAAGGGCGGCGAGGACGTCGTCCTGCTCGGCATCCAGACCCGCGGCGTGACGCTCGCCGAGCGGCTGGCCGCGGCGCTGCACGAGGTCGAGGGACGGCCCGTCCCGTGGGGCTCCCTGGACGTCACGATGTACCGCGACGACCTGCGGCTGCGGCCCGCCCGCGCGATCCGCCGCACCGAGCTGCCCAAGGGCGGCATCGAGGACCGCGTCGTCGTCCTGGTCGACGACGTGCTGTTCTCCGGCCGCACCGTGCGCGCCGCGCTCGACGCGCTGAACGAGCTCGGCCGCCCCCGCGCCGTCCAGCTCGCCGTCCTGGTGGACCGCGGGCACCGCGAACTCCCGATCCGCGCCGACTACGTGGGCAAGAACCTGCCCACCTCCACGCGCGAGACGGTGAAGGTCCTGCTGGCCGAGAACGACGGCCGCGACGCCGTCCTCCTCGGTCCGAAGGAGGAGAAGTAAGTGAAGCGTCACCTCATCTCGGCCGCCGACCTCACCCGCGACGACGCGCTGCTCGTCCTCGACACCGCCGAGGAGCTGGCCCGCGCGACCGAGGGGTCGATGAAGAAGCTGCCGACGCTGCGCGGCCGCACCGTGGTCAACCTCTTCTTCGAGGACTCCACCCGCACCCGCATCTCGTTCGAGGCCGCCGCCAAGCGGCTCAGCGCGGACGTGATCAACTTCTCCGCCAAGGGCTCGTCGGTCAGCAAGGGCGAGAGCCTGAAGGACACCGCGCTCACCCTGGAGGCCATGGGCGCCGACGGCGTCGTCATCCGGCACGGCGCGTCCGGCGCGCCGCACCGGCTGGCCAACTGGGTCAAGGGCAGCGTCGTGAACGCCGGGGACGGCACGCACGAGCACCCCACCCAGGCGCTGCTGGACGCCTTCACCATGCGCCGCCGCCTCGGCGACCTGGAGGGCCGGAAGGTCACCATCGTCGGGGACATCCTGCACAGCCGGGTGGCACGGTCCAACGTGCTCCTGCTGAACACCCTGGGCGCCGAGGTCACCGTGGTCGCCCCGCCGACGCTGCTGCCGGTCGCGATCGACACCTGGCCCGCCGACGTCTCCTACGACCTGGACGCGGTGCTGCCCAAGAGCGACGTCGTCATGATGCTGCGCGTCCAGCACGAGCGGATGAACGCCGGGTACTTCCCGACCGTCCGCGAGTACAGCCGCCGCTACGGCCTGGACGCCGAACGCATGGCCCGCCTCGCCGACCACGCCATCGTCATGCACCCCGGGCCGATGAACCGGGGCGTGGAGATCGCGGCCGAGGTCGCCGACTCCGTCCGGTCCACCATCGTCGAGCAGGTCGCCAACGGCGTCAGCGCCCGGATGGCCGTTCTCTACCTGCTGCTCGGCGGTTCCGAGCCCGCCATCGGCAAGGAGGTCTCCCAGTGAGCACCACGTACGTCATCAAGGGCGCCCGCGTCCTGGGCGGGGAGCCCGCCGTCATCCTGGTCCGCGACGGCGTGATCGCCGAGATCGGCCCGGACCTGTCCGCCGAGGGCGCGCAGGTCGTCGAGGCCGCCGGCCTCGTCGCGCTGCCCGGCCTGGTGGACCTGCACACCCACCTGCGCGAGCCCGGCCGCGAGGACGCCGAGACGGTCGAGTCCGGCACCCGGGCCGCCGCGATGGGCGGGTACACCGCCGTCCACGCGATGGCCAACACCGACCCCGTCGCCGACACCGCGGGCGTCGTCGAGCAGGTCTGGCGGCTCGGCCGCGAGGCCGGGTACTGCGACGTCCAGCCGGTCGGCGCGGTCACCGTCGGGCTGAAGGGCGAGCGGCTCGCCGAGATCGGCGCGATGGCCGACTCGGCCGCCGGCGTCCGGGTGTTCTCCGACGACGGCCACTGCGTCTCGGACGCGGTCGTCATGCGCCGCGCGCTGGAGTACGTCAAGGCGTTCGACGGCGTGGTCGCCCAGCACGCGCAGGAGCCCCGGCTGACCGAGGGCGCGCAGATGAACGAGGGCGAGATGAGCGCCGCGCTCGGCATGCGCGGCTGGCCCGCGGTCGCCGAGGAGGCGATCATCGCCCGGGACGTGCTGCTCGCCCAGCACGTCGGGTCGCGGCTGCACGTGTGCCACGTGTCCACGGCGGGCTCGGTGGAGATCATCCGCTGGGCCAAGTCCAAGGGCTGCCGGGTGACCGCCGAGGTCACCCCGCACCACCTGCTGCTCGACGACGGCCTCGCCGCGTCCTACGACCCGACCTACAAGGTCAACCCGCCGCTGCGCACCGCCGACGACGTCACCGCGCTCCGGCACGCCCTGGCGGACGGCACGATCGACATCGTCGCCACCGACCACGCGCCGCACCCGGTCGAGGCCAAGGAGACCGAGTGGGCCGTGGCCGCGATGGGCATGATCGGCCTGGAGACCGCGCTCTCGGTGGTCCAGGAGGCCATGGTCGAGACCGGCCTGCTCGACTGGGCCGGGGTCGCCGAGCGCATGTCGACCGCCCCGGCCCGCATCGGCCGCCTCTCCGGACAGGGTCGTCCGCTGGAGGCGGGCTCGCCCGCCAACATCACGCTGTACGACCCGTCGCCGCGCCGCGCCGTGGACCCGACCGCGATGGCGTCCAAGAGCCGCAACACCCCGTACGCGGGGATGACGCTGCCCGGACGCGTCGTCGCGACGTTCCTGCGCGGCAGGGCGACCGTCCTGGAAGGAAAGCTGCAGTGACCCCACCTCCCGCCCTGCTCGTCCTGGAAGACGGACGGACGTTCCAGGGGGTCGCCTACGGGGCCGAGGGCGAGACCTTCGGCGAGATGGTCTTCAACACCGGTATGACCGGCTACCAGGAGACCCTGACCGACCCGTCCTACGCCCGCCAGATCGTGGCGATGACCGCCCCGCACATCGGCAACACCGGCGTGAACGACGAGGACCCCGAGTCGGCCCGCATCCAGGTCGCCGGGTACGTGGTGCGCGAGCCCGCCCGCGTGGCGTCCAACTGGCGGGCCACCGGCTCGCTCGGCTCGGCCCTGCGCGCGCAGGGCGTCGTCGGCATCGCGATCACCGGCACCCGGGCGCTCACCCGGCACCTGCGCGACCGCGGCGCGATGCGCGCCGGGATCTTCAGCGGGGACGCCGCCGCCGCCCCCGTGGACGAACTGCTGAAGCGCGTCCAGGAGTCGCCGCAGATGGCCGGCGCGGCCCTCGCCGAGGAGGTCGCCACCCAGGAGGCCTACGTGGTCCCGGCGATCGGCGAGAAGCGGTTCACGGTCGCGGCCGTGGACCTCGGCATCAAGGGCATGACCCCGCACCGGATGGCCGAGCGCGGCATCGAGGTGCACGTCCTGCCCGCGACCGCCACCGCCGGGGACATCGCCGCCCTGGACCCCGACGGCGTGTTCTTCTCCAACGGCCCGGGCGACCCCGGCACCGCCGACCACCAGGTCGCGGCGCTGCGCGGCGTGCTGGACGCCGGCAGGCCGTTCTTCGGCATCTGCTTCGGCAACCAGATCTTCGGCCGCGCGCTCGGCCTCGGCACCTACAAGCTCCGGTTCGGGCACCGCGGCGTGAACCAGCCGGTCCAGGACGTCCGGACCGGCAAGGTCGAGATCTCCGCGCACAACCACGGGTTCGCCGTGGACGCGCCCAAGGACGGCCCGTTCGACACCCCGTACGGCCGCGCCGAGGTCTCCCACGTGAACCTGAACGACGGCTGCGTCGAGGGCCTGCGGCTGCTCGACCGCCCGGCGTTCAGCGTCCAGTACCACCCTGAAGCGGCGGCGGGCCCCCACGACGCCTCCGGCCTCTTCGATCAGTTCGTCCAGATCATGGAGGCCGGGAAGTAATGCCGCGCAGGGAAGACATCCGGTCCGTCCTGGTCATCGGGTCCGGCCCGATCGTGATCGGGCAGGCCGCCGAGTTCGACTACTCCGGCACGCAGGCGTGCCGGGTGCTGAAGGCGGAGGGCCTGCGGGTCGTCCTGGTCAACAGCAACCCCGCGACGATCATGACCGACCCGGAGATGGCGGACGCGACCTACGTCGAGCCGATCACCCCGGAGACCGTCGAGAAGATCATCGCCAAGGAGCGGCCGGACGCGCTGCTGCCCACCCTGGGCGGCCAGACGGCCCTCAACACCGCGATCGCCCTCTTCGAGGGCGGCGTGCTGGAGCGGTACGGCGTCGAGCTGATCGGCGCGGACGTCGACGCCATCCAGGCGGGCGAGAACCGCGAGCGGTTCAAGGAGGTCGTCGCCAAGGTCGCCCGCGAGCAGGGGCTGAACGCCGAGTCCGCGCGGTCGGTCATCTGCCACACCATGGACGAGGTCCTGGCGGGCGCCGGCGAGCTCGGCTACCCGGTGGTCGTCCGGCCGTCGTTCACCATGGGCGGCGCGGGCTCCGGCTTCGCCCACGACGAGGACGACCTGCGCCGCATCGCCGGCGCCGGGCTCGACGCGTCCCCGACCAGCGAGGTGCTCCTGGAGGAGTCGATCCTCGGCTGGAAGGAGTACGAGCTGGAGGTGATGCGCGACCGCAACGACAACGTCGTCATCGTCTGCTCGATCGAGAACCTCGACCCGATGGGCGTGCACACCGGCGACTCGATCACCGTCGCGCCCGCGATGACGCTCACCGACCGCGAGTACCAGAACATGCGGGACGTGGCGATCGCGGTGATCCGCGAGGTCGGCGTCGACACCGGCGGCTGCAACATCCAGTTCGCCGTGCACCCCGGCACCGGCCGGATGATCGTCATCGAGATGAACCCGCGGGTGTCGCGGTCCTCGGCGCTGGCGTCCAAGGCCACCGGGTTCCCGATCGCCAAGATCGCGGCGCGGCTGGCCGTCGGCTACACGCTGGACGAGATCCCGAACGACATCACCCGCGTCACCCCGGCCTCGTTCGAGCCGACGCTCGACTACGTCGTGGTCAAGGTCCCGCGGTTCGCGTTCGAGAAGTTCCCCGGCGCGGACGGCACGCTCACCACGCACATGAAGTCGGTCGGCGAGGCCATGGCCATCGGCCGCAACTTCACCGAGGCGCTGCAGAAGGCGCTGCGGTCGCTGGAGCAGAAGGGCTCGTCCTTCTCCTGGGCGGGCGCGGTCGGCGACAAGGCCGAGTGGCTGGCGAGGGCCGCCGAGCCGCACGACGGGCGCGTGCGGGCCGTCCAGCGGGCGATGTGGGCGGGCGCGACCGTCCAGGAGGCCTACGAGGCGACCCGGATCGACCCGTGGTTCCTCGACCAGATCGCCGGGCTGAACGAGATCGCCGCCGAGATCCGCACCGCCGAGGACGCGCTGACCCGCGACAAGATCCTCACCGCCAAGCGGCACGGCTTCTCCGACGCCCAGATCGGCGAGCTGCGCGGGCTGTCGGAGGACGTCGTCCGCGAGGTGCGGCACGCCCTCGGCGTCCGGCCGGTCTACCTGACGGTGGACACCTGCGCCGCCGAGTTCGAGGCGAAGACGCCGTACCTGTACTCGGCTTACGACGAGGAGACCGAGGTCCCGCCGGGGGAGAAGCCCAAGGTCATCATCCTCGGCTCCGGGCCGAACCGGATCGGGCAGGGCGTGGAGTTCGATTACTCCTGCGTGCACGCGTCCTTCACCCTCGCCGAGGCCGGCTACGAGACCGTCATGGTCAACTGCAACCCCGAGACGGTCTCGACCGACTACGACACCTCCGACCGGCTCTACTTCGAGCCGCTCACCCTGGAGGACGTCCTGGAGGTCGTGCACGCCGAGCAGCGGTCCGGCGAGGTCGCGGGCGTGATCGTCCAGCTCGGCGGGCAGACGCCGCTCGGCCTGTCGCAGAAGCTCAAGGACGCGGGCGTGCCGATCGTCGGCACCTCGCCCGAGTCGATCCACCTGGCGGAGGAGCGCGGCGCGTTCGGCCGCGTCCTGCACCGGGCCGGGCTCACCGCGCCCAAGCACGGCACCGCCACCTCCTACGAGGAGGCGCGGGAGATCGCCGCCGAGATCGGCTACCCGGTCCTGGTCCGGCCGTCCTACGTGCTCGGCGGGCGCGGCATGGAGATCGTGTACGACGACGCCACGCTGGAGTCGTACATGACGAAGGCGACCGAGGCGTCCCCCGAGCACCCCGTGCTGGTGGACCGGTTCCTCGACGAGGCCATCGAGATCGACGTGGACGCCTTGTACGACGGCGAGGAGCTGTACCTCGGCGGCGTCATGGAGCACATCGAGGAGGCCGGGATCCACTCCGGCGACTCGGCGTGCGCGCTCCCGCCGATCACCCTCGGCCACGACGACCTGCACCGCATCCGGGAGGCCACCGAGGCGCTCGCGAAGGGCATCGGCGTCCGCGGGCTGATGAACGTCCAGTTCGCGCTGTCGGCGGGCGTCCTGTACGTCCTGGAGGCCAACCCGCGCGCGTCCCGGACGGTCCCGTTCGTGTCGAAGGCGACGGCCGTGCCGCTGGCCAAGGCCGCCGCCCGCGTCATGATGGGCGCGACGATCGGCGCGCTGCGCGCCGATGGCCTGCTGCCGCCGTCCGGCGACGGCGGGGCCCTCCCGCTGGACGCGCCGATCGCGGTCAAGGAGGCCGTCCTGCCCTTCGACCGGTTCCGCAACGCCAAGGGGCAGGGCGTGGACACCGTCCTCGGCCCGGAGATGCGGTCCACCGGCGAGGTCATGGGCATCGACGAGGTGTTCGGCACCGCCTACGCCAAGTCGCAGCAGGCCGCCTACGGCTCGCTGCCGACCAAGGGCCGGCTGTTCGTGTCGGTGGCGAACCGGGACAAGCGCCACATGATCTTCCCCGTCAAGCGCCTCGCTGACCTGGGCTTTGAGATTCTTGCCACGGAAGGGACCGCCGAGGTCCTGCGCCGCAACGGCGTGCGTGCCAAGATCGTGCGCAAGCACAGCGACGGCCCCGGCGCGGAAGGCGAGCCGACCATCGTACGGCGCGTCCTCGACGGCGAGGTGGACCTCATCGTCAATACTCCCTTCGGGAGCCCCGGCCAGTCCGGGCCCCGGCTGGACGGCTACGAGATCAGGACCGCGGCCGTCCTGCGCGGCGTGCCGTGCGTGACCACCGTCCAGGGGCTCGCCGCGGCCGTGCAGGGCATTGAGGCCGTCGCCGGCGGGCAGGTCGGCGTCCGCTCCCTCCAGGAGCACGCCGAGCGGCTCAGCGGCGCGCACGGCGTGCTCGGGCAGGGGTGAGCTGATCAGGGACGGGCTCCGGCGGGCCGACCCCGCGCGCGACGCCGCGCGGCGGGCGGCCCGCCGGCCCGGACGAGGACGAGAGGGAGACGGGTGTCCGACACACCGGTGCAGACGTCGGCGACGGTCCTGACGGTCCGCCAGGTGCAGGACTACCACGCGCTGACGCTGGTGGCCCCCGCGATCGCCGAGCGGTTCCGTCCCGGCCAGTTCGTGGCGGTCGCCGTCGGCGGCGAGCACTCCGGGCGGCTGGTGCGGCGCTGCTTCTCGGTGTACGAGGTCAAGTCGGACTACGGCGGGACGATCGAGATCGTGTTCGCCGACACCGAGCCCGGCACGTCCTGGCTGACCCGGCGGCGCTCCCGCGACCAGATCGACCTGCTCGGCCCGCTCGGCC
>NZ_JBFAOF010000130.1:0-12154 GCF_040675125.1 Spirillospora sp. NPDC049652
TCCGCGCCCAGGCCGCATCGGTCAACTCGTGTCGACGCACCATGGCCACCATCAAGCCACAACCCAAAGATCCAGATCCACAAAACAGGCCCTAGCTTGTGCACCTGCCGCATGTTTTCCTGCAGGGCAGCCTCGGTCCACGCGATCTCGATCGTGCGGAGCATGGGGATCAGGATGGTGGGCGAGGCGATGATGATGCGCTTGGAGAGCGCATGCTCATAGAGCTTCGGGTCCTTGTCGAGCGCGGCCTGGAGCAGTGCCTCGTTCGGCAGGAACATGAGCACGAAGTCCGGGCTGCCTGCGACCTTCTCGAAGTACTCCTTGGCCGCGAGCGTGTCCACGTGCTGCGGATCTGGCGGGCGTGCTCGACCATCAGGCGCTCGCACTCGGCGTCATCCGTTGCCTCCAAGGCTGACAGGAAGGCGGCCAAGGACACCTTCGCGTCGACGACGATGTTCCTGCCGCTAGTCAGGTGCACCACCATGTCCGGCCGCAGGACGCCATCGTCGCCGTCCACCTGGACCTGAAGGTCGAAGTCGCAGTGCTCGCGCATGTTGGCCATCTCGACCGCGCGCTTGAGGTGCATCTCGCCCCACTGGCCGCGGACCTGCGGCTTGCGCAGGGCCTCCACCAGCGCCTCGGTCTGCTGGCGGCTGCGGATGCTCTCCGCGGTCAACTGCTTGATCTGCTCGTCCAGACGCGTCTCGGTCGAGGTGCGCTTGGTGTCGAACTCGCGGATGTGCTGCTCGAGCTCCCGGAGCTTCTCATTGACTGAGCGGGTGGCCGAGCCGAGCTTGTCGTTCGCCGTCGTGGCCAGCTTCTCCTGGGAGGTGGTGAGGATCTTGTTGACGGCCGCCTCGATCTGCTTGGACTGAAGGAGGCTGTACTCCTCGCGGAGCTGTTCGAGCTGCTTCTGGGCCGCAGTCACTTCGGCCTGCTGCTTCTCCAGCGTTGCCCGCTCGGTACGGAGCTTCCCGAGGTTGGTCTTGTGCTCGTTGAGCGTCTTCTCCTTCTCGGTGACTACGGCCCGGAGCTCGAACTCGACCCGGCCGGCGCGCTCCAGCTCGCTGTCCCGCTCGTACAGCTGGCGGCGGCTCGTCTCGAGGGAGTCGGTCAGGAGCTGGAGGTCGGACTCAGCCCGCTGGAGCCTCTCCCTCGCCGCCGTGGGGTCGGTGCTGACCTGCCCGAGGCTCTCCGTGGAGGATTGCAGTCTAGCGGTCTGCTCGCCCCAGGCCGCCTCGCGTTCGCCGAGAGCGGCCCGTACGGCGTCCCGTTCAGACCGGATCTCGCCGTACTGTGCGCGGGCCTGTTCGCGCTGCTCCTCGGCGAGCTTGAGTGCGGTCTGCAGCTGGTTGTGGTCATCGCGCCACTGGCCCCGCTCGGTGTTGTTGCGGCTGCGGGCGATCAGGTAGCCGACCGTGCCGAATGCTGCGCTCGCGAGCAGGAGTGCGGTGGGGCTCCGGAGGAAGTGCGTCGACCGCTGGGGCCGACAGTGGAAGTTGGCTCGTCGCGCTTCTTAGGCCTCGCGGATACCCCTCGAACCGCAACTGCCACGACTGTACGAAGGAATAGGTGCCTACTTTCAGCAAACCACTGATAACCGGTGTTATCGGATATTTGTTGCAAATTACGACCAGGGGGCCTAGCTTGCTGGTGGCGCACGGAGTGTATGAGCGCTGAAGTTCCCGTAGCACGACCGGTCGACTGCTTGGGAAAGTGAAGGTGATGAAGGTGGATCGCTGTGTCCACGGCCGCATCCCCGCACGCTGCACGCCCTGTGCCAGGGCCAGCAGGACGAGGCCTCCGGGTTTCCCCACCCGCGTCTGGATCACCGAGAAGGGGAAGATGTACCACCGCAGCCCGAGCTGCATCCGGATCGTTAAGTGGCAGGGCATCTGCCGCACTCAGGGAATGAACACCTACAAGCCGCGCGAGGTCACGATCGACGCGGCGGAGTTCACGTACGAGCGCAGGACTTGCCCGGACTGCTTCCCTGAGCTGAACTCGTAGTCGGGAGTGGTGCTCCCGGCCCTGTCGTCGCACAGGCCGGGAGCCCTGCTCCGGTCAGAGAGTCGGGCCCTTGCGGCTGCCTCTTGTTTGCAGCTTCATCGCAGACCATGCGGGGGTCGCTGCTCAGGTCAGCTCGGCGAGCAGTTCGGGCGCGTTGGCGGCCATGGCGTCGGTGAGCGGTCCCTTCCGGCTGGTTCGGTTGAAGGCCCTGGCGACGTTGGCGCACTGCATGAGCCGCACCAGGCGCCCGGTCCGGGCGGACAGGACCTCGTCGAACGCCTCCAGTACCTTGGCGGCAAGGGCCGGTACCTGGAGTGAGGCGGCCCACAGTGTCGCGGCGTCGAGGGCGGCTGGCCCTCTGCCCCAGGACTCCCAGTCGATGAGTGTGAGTGTCGGCGCGCACACGTTCGCCCATCCCAGGTCGCCGTGGACGGTCGCCCAGTCGGTGATCGTCGTGTCGACCTTGTCTCCGTATACCTCGACGATCCGCTGGGACAGGTGTTCCTGGGGCATGCAGACCCGTCGAGTCGGGTGGGTGGCCAGCGCCTTGGATGCGGCTCGCAGGTCTGCCCACCAGGTGTCTGGTAGGCCGGGGTTGGTAGTGACGGATCCGGTGCTCGAGACTGCGGGGTCGGTGACCCGCGTCATTTCATCGGCTCGCCACACGACCGCGCGGTCGTTGTCGTACCAGGTCGCGGCGGATCGCCAGACGGGGCGCGGCACTTCGGCGAGGACCAGCGCGGCCTCGAATCCGGTGAGCGCCTCAGCGTTCAGCTCGGCTGGGCGGTGCCGGGCAAGGCGGACCCAGGTGCCCGCACTGGTGGGGAATCCGGCGGTTCCGTTGAGGGCGCTGTAGTGTCCGGCGGCCCGGTCGAGGGTGAGGCCCAGTCGCGCTTCGATGGTGTCGAGGACGTCGTGGTGCGGCACCTTCGCCAGGTCGAACAGGGACGCTTGGAGATTCACGCCGTCACCGTAGCCTTCCGTTGCGTAAGGAGGGTGCGATACGCGGCCACCCGTGCGGGGTCGATGTCGACTCCGGTCGCAGCGACCAGTTCGGCGAGATGGTCGCGTTGATCAGCTCCCACGGCGATCGCCGCCAGTTCGGGCAGGTGGTAGGCGACGGCGAACGCGGCCTGAAGCGGTGTCGTCGCGTCCTGCTTGTGGGCGAAGGTGCTTAGGGTGGGCCAGGAGACGGCGGCGGGGCCCCGCTGAACGGTGCCATTCCCCACCAGCCAGCGGCGGGGACGCCGAGGAGTTCGGCGAGGTCCTCGGCGGCGTCCAGCGTGGCCGGGGAGCAGGTCAGCCCACACCTTGTCATCAGTACACCGGGGCAGGCACCTCGCCCAGATACGGCATGAGCGCTTCGGCGTTCCAGGAGGAGATGCCCCACCGGTTGAACAACCCCATTTGGACGCTGTCGGTGAGTGCGTTGACGGCAGCGGCCAAGACATCGCGGCCGAGGGGTTCTGGCAGGCCGTGCAGGGACTGTTCGGGGTTGTGCAGGAACACCAGGTCCGGTGGTCGGCCGAGCTCGGTGGCGCTTTGCTCGACCGCCCTTCGCAGCCGGAGCGGGTCGAGGCTGTGACCGTCGGGGAAGAGCCCGACTTTGGTGGAGATTTCGAACTCGCCGAGCAGGTCACCGGCTACTTCGGTCAGCGCCCGGTGGGAGGCGAACCGCAGGTAGTTGTAGGCGGTGTCGAGGCGGCGGACGCCGAGGTCCAGGGCGGCCTCTAGCGTGTGCCGGCGGTGACGAGACCGGTGTAGCCCAAGGACAACTCCTCGGTCATCGGCGCGCATATTCCCTCCTTCATCAGCGCGGTGGCGACGGTGACCGTGTCGGCGTCGGTGAGCTCGACCGGCGCGCCGCTCAGTAGGGCGTTGAGCGGGGCGGCGGCGCGCGCCTTGAAGGTGAGCTTCTTACCGGCGGCCAGGACGTCGATGGTGCTGCCGTGTCGGTCGATGTGCGGCGCGAACTGGGTGACGCATACCGCCTCGCGCGGTCGCATGAACAGGTCGGCGGCGGGGTCTGGCGGGCCGGTCGCCGCTGGGTTTCCCGCGCGTGCAGGGACTCGGCGGGGGTGCGGTCGGCGGCCAGCTTCGCTACAGCCGCGACCAGCTCGGTCTGCTGGGCGGCCCACACCTGCGGCGGAGCCAACCTGTCCAGGTCGGTGCGGAACAGTTCGTCGGCCCGGCCCTGGTCGGCCAATCAGTCCAGCCACGTTACCCCGGTTCGCTTCACGAACCCGACGGTGGCGTGCAGGCTGAAGCCTTCACCGCGCTCGGCCCGGGTGGCCTGGTGCCAGAAACCCCGCGGGATGTGCATCACATCCCCAGCCCTCAGCGTTCCCCGCCACACGACGTCCTCGCTCGGTTCGAGCGTGGCGACGGCGTCCCGGTACATCGGGGCCGTACGCGACCGGGCGCGCACCTCCCAGGTCTTCTCACCCGCCACCTGGAAGATGATCACGTCATGGTCGTCCCAATGCATGTCGAAGCCGGCCGCTTCCTGGGTAGTCAGGTACGCGTTGATCTGCACGATCTCGTGCGACCACCACTGAAGGGCCCGGCAGAACACCTCCAGCCTCGGGTCGAACACGTCCACCTCGTCCAGCACCAGGGTGCAGCCTTCGCGCAGGAGAGCGTCGAGCTTGACGGTGTCCACCATCCGGATGCTCTGGCCCCGGCGTCCGACCTCGTCGGCTGAGTACAGAACCGGGTGGAGTTCCCGGCCCTCCCGGAAGCAGCGCAGTTGCGGGGTGGTCAGGCTGCGGCGCATCGCGAGATCGAGCAACTTCGTCGGTGTCAGCAGGCGCGCGGACAGCTCGGGGTCGAAGCCTCCCCGCGCGAAGTCGCTACCCACTCTCCCCGGCCCGGTCCCGCCGAGTGCGTTTTCCATCGCCGCCACGACAAGGTGTTCCATCATCTGCTCCTTGAATGATCCGTGTCGATCGGAGGGACGGGAGGACAGCCCCGCGCGGGGGATCGGGACCGTCCTCCCGGTTTCAGGATCGGTGTTTGAGGGCGGGGTCAGCCCCGGCCGGGGAAGTTGTGGTCCTTGTTCTCGCCGTCATCACCGGCAGAGGTTCCGGTTGAGTCGGAGAACGCCGAGTCGAATCGGTCGTGGACCACAGAGAGGGTCTTCACGGCAACGAGGAGGTCGCTGTCCGTGCTGGTGCCGTCGATCGTGATCATCGTTGTCGCCTTCCATGTCGGGTGTTGGGTGGTCTCTGCGATGCCTCGGGACGTCAGGCGGTCCGCGCGCCGTGGTCCCATAGCAGCCCTCGGGCCGTTCTACCTTCCGGGATTCGGTCGTTTGGCCCAGTGAACGAGCCCGTGGCCGCAGCCCGTGGAACCAGTCCACGGAGCCCGTCAACCGTTAGGGATTGCGCTCGGGCTTGACAGCGCTACGCTCGCGGGCGGGGACCACGTGTGAGCCGAAGGCGCGACCGACGTGACCAAACGCAAGGTGTTTGATCCGGGGAGTGTCCCGGTGGCGTTCTGGTGCCGGGAAGACATCCGCCATGCCCTGGCCTGCCGGGACGTGGCCGACCTTCTCCGCCTGTTCTTGGACACCTTCGCCGACTGCACCCAGACCCAGTTGGCACTGGTGACCCAGCACGACCGATCCGACATCTCCAACTGGATCCGTGGTGTCCGCCAAGGCCGTGTCTCCGACATCGAGGTCCTCACCCGCATCGCCGCGGGTTACAGATTCCCGACCAGGCCCGCCTGCTGCTCGGCCTCGCGCCGACCAACCCCGATGCCTTGCGGACCGCCCAGTACGACCGCAGTTCGCGCGCCACCGAACGACCCGGACCCGCACGAGGTGTGAGGGTGGCGATCTGTGGAAGCCGCGCCCCCGACACCGACGCCAGCGTGATCAACGCGGCCATCCAGTGCCTCGCCAGACTCGTCATGAGCAACGGCTACCAGGTCAGCCACGGCCCTGTCGGAGTTGGCATCGAGGTCATGACCTACATCGCCGACCAGTACCGCCCACCTGAAATCGCCCAAGCCTTCGGTCTGTTCGGGCACCGCAACGTCATCCACGATGCCGAGTACGTCCTGGTCCTCGGCGGTGCCGCCGGAACCCAAATCGAGATCGACCTCGCTCTGGCCGCCGGCAAGAAAGTCATCCCGCTACCGGGCTCGGGAGGGACGGCACGCCGCTTCTACCACCGCGCCGCTCAGGACCCACGCCTACGGGCTTGGATCTCCGAGCAGGACTTCACTGCCCTCAACGTCACCACAGACCCGGCTGAGGACTACGTCCGGATCGTCGAACAGCTGATCACCAATGAGCATGGAGATCTCTCATGAGTGAACGCCCGTACGTGCTGCTGTCGTGTGCAGCGTCGGTGGACGGATACATCGACGACGCGACCGACCAGCGTCTGCTGCTGTCCAATGACGAAGACTTCGATCGCGTTGACGACGTGCGAGCCAGCGTCGACGCCATCCTGGTCGGAGCCAACACCATCCGCCAGGACAACCCACGCCTGCTGGTCCGCAGCGAAGCCCGCCGCCAGGGACGCCGCGAGCGCGGCCTGCCGGAAAGCCCCATCAAGGTCACCTTCACCGCACGCGGCGACCTTGACCCGGCCGCCAAGTTTTTCACCGCGGGCGATGTCGAGAAGATCGTGTACTGCGCGTCCCCGGCGGTCGACAAATGCCGCGACACGCTCGGCGGGGTCGCCACCGTCGTCGACGTCGGCGACCCGGTCCAGGTGACCACGATCCTTCACGAGCTGGCCTCCCGCGGGGTGGAGCGGCTCATGGTCGAGGGCGGCGGAACCGTCCACACCCAGTTCCTCACCGCCGGCCTTGCCGACGAACTCCAGCTCGTGATCGCCCCGTTCTTCGTCGGCGACCCGGAGGCCCCGCGCTTTGTGGGCCCAGGCGCCTTCCATCACCACCCTGCCAACCGGATGGCATTGGCCGAAGTCCGTCCCATCGGTGACGTCATCCTCGCCCGCTACCTGATGACCACCGAGAAATCAGTCGTGGCCTAGTCACGGCTTACCGGATCCGAGTGGGCGGATAGTCCGCGGTGCTCGGGAGACCAATCCACGTTCGCTCAACGGGGCGTAGGGGGCGGGCCGTTCAGTGTGCTCGCCATGGGTGATGCGGTTGGCTGGTCAGTAGAGGTGCAGGGTCATGCTGCGGAGCGCGGCGTCTCCGCGTTGATCAGTGGTGAGCACGAAGTCGCACAGTAGGTCCGCAGCGAGTACTCGCTTCCCGCGGAAGTACACCGGGAAGGTAGCGCGCCCGACGCGCATGGGCCCGGCGAAGCGCGCGGACGGCGGGATAGCCGTCTAGCTGCGTTCGGGAGATTTGAGGTGCCGGTCGCGCCGATCGCCTCTGCTTCTCGCAGCAGCTGATCCTGCTCTCTGTGCAAGGCCGTGGTGCAAGGCTGAAGGTTCAGGGTCGGAATGGGGGCTGCTTCGCGGTCAGGTGGGTTTCATGTACCAGCGGTCGGTGGTTCCTTCGATGAGGGAGCGCATTCGGCGCCTGAGTTCTTGGCGGGAGAAGGGGTCGCCGTGGGCGTTGCGGATGTGGATGCCGACGGCGTAGAGGTCGCGGATGCATTGGAGCGTCTGGTAGCCGGGCCATGCGCGTAGGTCGTGGCCGTAGGCGGCGGTGAAGGCGTCCACGTCGTGCTGGTTGAGGCCGAAGCGGATCTGGCCGTGGTAGCTGTGAATCAAATCCCATTCGCGGGGCCCGAGGGCGACGCTGTCCCAGTCGCCCAGGACGACGTGGCCGTCGCGGTGGCGGAACAGGTTGTCGATCCAGGCGTCGCCGTGCACGAGGACGGGAGGTCCGACGAACGGCAGTTGCTCCCACTGCTCACTGAGATCGGTGATGTGGTGGCTCAGCCAATCGCGTTCACTCGGCGGAAGGCTGCCGGGATGCCGCTGGAGGTTGGCGCGGAGACTGGCCAACGGATCGTCGAGGCGGCGGAGCGCGATGGGTGGGGTGGGGAGGTCGTGCAGGTCGCGTAGGAGGCGGCCGAGTTCGCTGGTAGTGGAGGGGACGTCGCTGCCCGGCACGTAGTCCCAGAACGTGACGGCGACGCCAGAGCACATCACCGGCTGGTCGGCGATGTGGTCGGCTGGTCGGACGGTGGGGAAGCCGTGTTGGTCGAGCCAGCGTGTGACGGCCAGGACGGCGGGCAGCCGCTCCGGGGCGGTGGGTGCGGTGGCGATCCGCACGATGATCGGGTCTTTGAGCTTGTAGACGGCGTTGCTGCGCAGCCGTAGGAGTTCAGCGCCGCGGCAAGCCCGAGCCGTCCAGGAGCAAGCCCTCGCCCTATGCCGGAAAGCCAACGTGCCCAGCATCGACCCCACGCTGGTCACCTTGGATCGGGCCGCGTCTCTGGCAAGGAGCGGTGAGACGGCTGGCGCCTGCGTGCTCACCGAGCAGGCGTTACTGGGCCTTCCGCCCGAACGTATGTCGGGCATATGGGCGTGAGCACCGCTGAGGTACAGGTAGAGACGCTCCTCGGTGAAGTCGAACGCCAGGTTCGCCGAAGCGGAGGATTTGATCTTCGAGAAGATCCGTTGGGCTTCTGCCAGCGCTTGTGCTGCATTGCTGTGGTCGCCGAGGCGGGCGCGTGCGCGGCCTTCGGCTGCGGCGGCGAGCGCGGCGGGGGAACAGGGGACGGCCCGTGCGATCGACTGGGCTTCGGCTGCCAACCGGACGGCGTCGACCAGGTCCCCGTAGTAGTAAGGCAGTATCGCCTCCTGCGCGCGTACCAGGGCACGCAGGCGGGGATCGCCGGTGTCGTCAGCGGCGGCCCTGGCTGTTCCGTACCAGGACCGGGCCTGGCGCAGGTCGCCGAGTTTCATCAGAGCGTCGGCGGCCAGGACTGCCAGAATCGCGGCAACGTGGGAGAGACGGCGCTGGATCGGACCCCGTTGCCGGTGTGAGGCGAGGCTCTGAACATCGGTGAACTCCAGCATGAGCTGGCAGAGCATCGGCAACGGTGGCGTGACGAGGTAGTCGCGGCGAAGTTGGAGACCGCTCTCGTCCATCCGATCCATCTGGTCTTCGGTAGCGGTTCCCATGGCCCACGTGCGGTCCATCGCTCGACGGAGTCGTTCCACTTCGACGAACAGGCTCGCCTCCGGCTGCTCGGCGCTTCGCCACCTCTGGTAGAACACCGTGGCTGAGTCGACGGACAACACCGATGGCGGCGTGTCGGCAGGCACGGAGAGATTCGGCTTGGCGGGGCCAGATAGTTCGCCGCGAGGCTGGAGCGGAACAGGCAACTGGGGAGGAACCCCCTTGTCGTCACCGTCGCTGTAGTCGAAAGCGAAGCCCAGACGGATCGCGTTCGACCTGTAAAGCCGGGCGAGCCGATCGATCGTCTCGGACTGGGGCCGGGACCGGCCGTTCTCCCAGGAGTTGAGCAGGTCGATGCTGACCTTGGCTGGAGCGAGGTGCTCGCGCCGACAGACCTACCGGGCTGCCCTGGACGCCGGAGCCGACCCGGCCGAGGTCACGGCATGGATTAACGAGACCAAGGGCAAGCAGGCGCGGTTGAAAGGGCAGATCCGGACAACGCCTCAGGAGAAGCAGGTCGGCAGGGACGAGATCACTGCCCTGTTGGAGCACACGGGGGATCGGTGCAGGCTATCGGCAAGGCTGACCCGGTCGACAAGGCCGACCTCTATAGGCAGATCGGTCTGACGATGACGTACTACCCTCAAAAGCAAATAGTGGAGGCCCGGGTGATTCCCGAGCCCCCACATGTGCGAGCGGTACGTGTCCGAGGGGGGACTTGAACCCCCATGCCCCGTAAAGGGCACTAGCACCTCAAGCTAGCGCGTCTGCCTATTCCGCCACCCGGACCGGTGTGGCGCCGCAGCTCGTGGCTGCGGCGGCGGGCTTCACTGTACCAAAGGTCGGGAGTCGCGGCGAAGTCGATCGTGGGGGCACCATGGTCGGGTAGGCGCGAGGACGGATGAGGGTGGTTGTCGTGGGTCTGCCGGATGCCGAGGACGAGGTCGTACGGATCTGCCAGGAGCTGATCCGGATCGACACCAGCAATCCCGGTGATCACTCGGGGCCGGGGGAGCGGGAGGCGGCGGAGTACGTCGTCGGGCAGCTCGAGGAGGTCGGGCTGCGGCCTCAGGTCTTCGAGTCGCATCCCGGGCGGGCGAGCGTGGTGGCGCGGATCGAGGGCGAGGATCCGTCGCGGGACGCGCTGCTGATCCACGGGCACCTGGACGTCGTCCCCGCGCGGGCCGAGGACTGGACGCGCGACCCGTTCGGCGGGGAGATCGCGGACGGGTGCGTCTGGGGTCGCGGGGCCGTGGACATGAAGGACATGGACGCGATGATGCTCGCGGTCGTCCGGCAGCGGCTGCGGGAGGGGCGGCGGCCTCCGCGGGACGTGGTGCTGGCGTTCCTGGCCGACGAGGAGGCCGGCGGTACGTGGGGCGCCCAGTGGCTGGTCAAGGAGCATCCGGAGCTGTTCGAGGGGTGCACCGAGGCCGTCGGGGAGGTCGGCGGGTTCAGCCTGACCGTGCCCGGCGACAAGCGGATGTACCTGATCGAGACGGCGGAGAAGGGCATCGCGTGGATGCGGCTGACCGCCGACGGGACGGCCGGCCACGGGTCCATGGTGCATCCGGACAACGCGGTGACGGCCGTCGCGGAGGCGGTGGGACGGCTGGGGCGGCACGAGTTCCCGATCCAGCTGACCAAGACCGTCCGGGCGTTCCTGGAGCGGGCGTGCCTGGCGTACGGGGTGGAGTTCGACCCGGCGAACCCGGAGCGGTGCCTCGCGGAGATCGGGCCGCTGGCACGGATGATCGGCGCGACGCTGCGGCACACGCTGAATCCGACCCGGCTGGATGCCGGATATAAGACGAATGTCATTCCGCAGAGCGCGACCGCTCAGGTGGACGGCCGATTCCTTCCCGGCTACGAGGACGACTTCTTCGCGACCGTGGATGAATTGCTCGGACCGAACGTCCACCGCGAATTCGTGCATCACGACCAGGCTGTCGAGACCGAGTACGAGGGGGCCCTGGTCGCGGCCATGGAGGCGGCGCTGACCTCGGAGGACGCGGGCGCCCTGCCCGTCCCGTACTGCCTGAGCGGCGGGACGGACGCCAAGGCGTTCGCCCGGCTCGGCATGCGCTGCTACGGGTTCGCGCCGCTTCGACTTCCCCCGGAATTGGATTTTTCCGGAATGTTCCATGGGGTGGACGAGCGCGTTCCGGTGGACGGTCTGCGCTTCGGCGTGCGGGTTCTCGACACCTTCCTTGATCGCTCCTGAGAATTTCGTCGAAGGGCGTGTAATCACCTCCTGTCGCGCGCTGCGTGGTGCTACGGTCACCTTCCGTAGAGAGCGGCTTGACCCGCTCTTGGTGCCGTCCGCCGGTCCTGGCGGACGGGACGACCCCGGCAGGAGGAGCTCGTGGACCACGGCCCGGCGCGGATCCCGGCGGCGACCGCCGTGCTGCGTCGTGCGCTCGCCCAGCGGGCGGTCCGCAGGCTTCTCGTCCTCGCCGGGCTCGTCGTCGCCGGCTGGTTGGTCGGCGGGGCCGCCCAGGCATCCGCCGACACCTCCGGAACGGCCGCGCCGCAGGGCGTGGCGGTGTCCGGGCCCGGCGCGCTTCTGCACGCGTCCGGCGGCATCGTGCGGGATGCCTCGGCGGCATTGAGGGGCCGGGCTCCGGTTCCCTCGGCGCTCGCCGTCGTGCCGCGGGCTGACACGGTCGTCCCGCTGCGGATCCCTCCGATCCGTCCGGTGCCGAGCGTTGTCACACCGCGTCCGGCGCCGACGCCGTCGCCCGCTCACGAGACCCCTGGACGCGCTAGGGCCGTCACGAACACGTCCGGCAAGGTCCGGCCCAGTGTCGTCGCGGCCCTGGAGCGTCATGGCCGGAAGGCCGCGGCCGCTCCTCGCATGAGCACGCGGCGGGCAGCCGCCGTCGCGGTCGCCAGGGGCCACGGTTCCGTCCGGCGGGGCGTCTCCCGGACGACCTGGCACGCACCGAACGCTCCCGCCGCGCCGGTTCCGGCTCCCGCCCAGGCCGCCGGATCGTCGGCGCCCGCGGCGGGGCCCGTCCTGCTCGGCGGGACGGGGGGCGGCGAGCTGCGCTGCAAGGTCGTGGGCGAGGGCGGCAAC
>NZ_JBFAOF010000131.1:0-12090 GCF_040675125.1 Spirillospora sp. NPDC049652
GACCGAGGCGGTGCAGTCGCCGCCGGGCGCGATTCCGGCGCGGCCCGCGAACTCGGTCCGGCCGCGCCGCACCTCGTAGGAGATCCGGTCGGGGAAGATCCGCGCGGCGGGCCACGCCCGCCAGCGCCGCGCGACCTCGGCGCGCGCGGCGGTCTGCAGTTCCGCGCCGGTCGGGCCGCGGGTCAGCGACTTGCCCGCCGCGACCAGCGCGACGCCGCCGACCAGGGCGTAGACGCAGCCGAGCGCGGCGGCGACGAGCATCCACTGCCGCGCGCGCAGCCCGAGGACGACGGCCGGCCGCGGTGGTCCCGGCGGCTCCGCCGGGGGGCCGGGGAAGGGCGGAGGCTGCTGCATGGGGGGCTGGAACGCCACAACCGGAAAGGCTAACCCGGCAAAGCACCGATCCGTCCCATCGCTCAGGGAACCATCAGATGTCCGGGCAACGGGGTGGTATCCCGTCCGCGCCGGGTGTGAGCCGGGTGTGAGGCGTCCCACCAGGGGAGTCGCCCCCGGGAATGCCCCGGGGCATGGCAGGGTTGTGCCGTGAGAGGACGACGGCGTCCGCCCCCGTAATCCGCACCGCGTCAGCACAGGAGCACCCACCGTGTCGTTGCCACCGCTGGTCGAGCCCGCGCCGGAGCTCACCCGTGACGAGGTCAACCGCTACTCGCGGCACCTGATCATCCCCGACGTCGGGATGGCCGGGCAGAAGCGCCTCAAGAACTCCAGGGTCCTGTGCGTCGGCGCGGGCGGCCTCGGCTCGCCCGCCCTGATGTACCTGGCCGCGGCCGGGGTCGGGACCCTCGGCGTCATCGACTTCGACGTCGTGGACGAGTCCAACCTGCAGCGCCAGGTCATCCACCGGCAGTCCACGCTCGGCCTGCCGAAGGCCGAGTCGGCCGCCGCGACCGTCCGCGAGATCAACCCGCTGATCGACGTGGTCGTGCACAACACCGTGCTCGACCGCGACAACATCCTCGACATCTTCGGCCAGTACGACCTGATCGTGGACGGCACCGACAACTTCGCCACCCGCTACATGGTGAACGACGCGGCGGTGCTGCTCGGCAAGCCCTACGTCTGGGGCTCGATCTACCGGTTCGACGGCCAGGCGTCGGTGTTCTGGGCCGAGCACGGCCCCTGCTACCGCTGCCTCTACCCCGAGCCCCCGCCGCCCGGCATGGTGCCGTCCTGCGCCGAGGGCGGCGTGCTCGGCGTGCTGTGCGCGTCGATCGGCTCCATCCAGGTCAACGAGGCGATCAAGCTGCTGGCCGGGATCGGCGAGCCGCTGGTCGGCCGGCTGATGATCTACGACGCCCTGGAGATGAGCTACCGGACGGTCAAGGTCCGCAAGGACCCCGACTGCCCGCTGTGCGGCGAGAAGCCCACCATCACCGAGCTGATGGAGGACTACGAGGCGTTCTGCGGCGCGGTCTCCGAGGAGGCGACCCTCGCCGCCAAGGAGTCCACCATCTCCGTCCACGACCTCAAGGCCATGCAGGACCGGGCCGAGGACATCTTCCTCGTGGACGTCCGCGAGCCGAACGAGTACGAGATCGTCTCGATCCCGGGCGCGACGCTGATCCCGAAGGGCGAGTTCCTGAACGGGTCCGCGCTGGAGCGGCTGCCGCAGGACAGGAAGATCGTCCTGCACTGCAAGTCCGGCGTGCGGTCGGCCGAGGCGCTGGCCGTGGTGAAGAACGCGGGCTTCGGCGACGCCGTCCACGTCGGCGGCGGCATCGTGGCGTGGGTCAACCAGATCGACCCCAGCCTGCCGAGCTACTGACACCGACACGCTGACCGGTTCCGGTCACCGTCCGAGGGCCTCCGGGGCATCGCCCCGGGGGCCCTTCGCATGCCCGCCCCCTCCCCGCCCGTCCCCGTCGTGATCATCCTCCGCCGGACGGCCCGGGGCGGCGCCCGCCGGCGGCCGGGACGGCTCCCGCCGATTCGGTCCGGACCGCATCGCCCCCAAGGCCCGTGCCCCCGCTGTGAGCTGCGAGGTTTCGGAGGACGGCCGAGAGGGCAGAGGCGACCCATACGACCCTGCGACCCGAAGTGCTTGTGATCTGGGTCACCGCTGGTCAGACTTGAACGCGTTTCCCGGTCCCGCCGCCCGCACGAGCGCGGGGACCGCCGAACGCCGCGACCCGACGCGCGCATGCCGGGCCGCGCACATCGCGCCGTGACCGGCGACCACATTCCTCGCGCCCCGCGCGCCCGGACCCCTGCCCGAACGCGGGGGCCCGGCGTCTCGGCCGTGGCCGCCGCCGCGTCCCGCATCGCACAGGAGGAACGATGTCCCTACAGGTGCCGACCGATGCCGACCGGGCACTCGGCCACCTGGAGCACCTCGTCGACCGGCTGCGCTCGCGCGGCTGGCTGGTCGAGGTCGCGGCCCAGGGCGACCGGTGGCCGACGGCCCTGGTCAGCAACGGCGAACTGCCGGGCCTGAACGAGAGCGTCATCGCCGCGCCGGACCACGTGGGCGGCGACTGGTTCTACTACTTCGGCTGGGGTGAGCGCATCGCGCCCTGCACCGACCCGCACGGGGCCGTCGCGACGCTGGCGCGCGTCCTCGCCGTCCACGGCGACCTCTGACCGCCATCCACGGCGGCCGCCGACCGGCGGTTCGCGCCGTCCGCCCGCGCGGCATGGACGAGTCGCGTGAGCAGGCCAAATACCATGAGGGCATGGCTTGGACGCGTTATGTGGCGATCGGCGACTCCTTCAGCGAGGGCATCGGGGACGAGTACCCCGACGGAAGCCCCCGCGGCTGGGCCGACCGGCTCGCCGAGGCCCTCGCCGAGCGGGAGGACGGCTTCACCTATGCCAACCTCGCCGTGCGGGGGAAACTGCTCGGACAGATCATCGAGACGCAGCTGCCCGCCGCGCTGGAGCTGGAACCCGACCTGGTGACGGTGTCCGGCGGCGGCAACGACCTGCTCCGTCCCGGGACGGACGTGGCCGACCTGGCGGCGGCCATGGACGCCGCCGTCGGGCGGCTGCGGAAGTCGGGCGCGGACGTCGTGCTGTTCACCGGGGTGGACCCGGCCGACTCGGCCGTGATCCGGCTGACCCGCGACCGGGTCTCCCGGTACAACGACCACCTCCGGGAGATCGCCGGCCGGCACGGGGCGTTCGTCGTGGACCAGTGGAACATGGACATCCTGCGCGACTGGCGGATGTGGGGCATCGACCGCCTGCACATGGGGCCGGAGGGGCACCGCCGGGTGGCGCTGGCGGCGCTGGAGGCCCTCGGCGTCCCGGACGCGGGGGACTGGCGCGAGCCCGCGCTCGCCCCGCTGCCCACGCTGAGCCGGGGCGCGCAGCTCCTCTTCGACGTCCGCTGGGCCCGCGCGCACCTGGTGCCGTGGATCGGCCGCCGCCTGCGCGGCCACTCGTCCGGCGACACCGTGGCGGCCAAGCGCCCCGCGCTCGGCCCGGTCGACCTCCCGGGCTGACCCGCCGCCGGGCTCCCCGCCGGCCCCCGGGCTCCGCGGCCCGGGTGGCCGGGAAGCCCGGCCAGGCCGCCGCCCTCTCCCCGGCTCCGCGCCGCGACCCGTTCGCCGTGGTCAGGCGGACTTGCGGGAACGGGACTTGGGCGACGCGCTCTTCTTCGCGGCCTTCTTGGCCGTGGCCTTGGACGTGCTCTTGCGCGCCGTCCCGCCGCGCGTGGACGTGCCGCCCTGGCCCGACGTCCCGCCGGACGAGGCGCCCTTCTTCGCCGCGGCGCCCTTCTTCGCGGCGGACGCCTTCTTCGCGGTACCCGACCCGGCCGTGCCCGACTTCTCCGTGCCCGACTTCTCGGTGCCCGACTTCTCGGTGCCGGACTTCGGCGCGGTGCTCTTCCTCGCCGTCGCGGCCTTCTTCGCGGTGCCGGACTTCTCCGGCGCGCTCGCCGTCCCGCCGGACTCGGCCGAGCGCCCCTTCTTGGCCGCCTCGACGCTCGCGCGCAGCGCGCTGAGCAGGTCGGCGGCGGGCGCCTCGCCGCGCTCCTCCTCGGGCTGGACGACCTCGCGCCCCTCGACCTTGGCCTCGATGACGGCCTCCAGGGCCTCCCGGTAGGCGTCCTTGTACTGGCTCGGGTCGAAGTCGCCGGACATGGTGTCGATCAGCGAGGTCGCCATCGTCAGCTCCTGGCGGCGGACGTCGATCTCCTCGTCCAGGAAGGGGAAGTCGGGGGTGCGGACCTCGTCCGGCCAGAGCATCGTCTCCAGCACGAACACGCCGTCCCGCACGCGCAGCGTCGCCAGCGACTCGCGCTGCCGAAGCGCGACCTTCACCACCGCGACCTTGCCGGACTCCTCCAGCGCGTCCCGCAGCAGCACGTACGGCTTGACGCCCTGCGCGTCCGGTTCGAGGTAGTAGGTCTTGTTGAAGTAGATCGGGTCGACCTCCTCGGCGTCCACGAACTCCAGGACGTCGACCCGGCGGCTGCTGGTCAGGGGCAGGTCGGCGAAGTCCTCGTCGGTGAGCACGACCATCTCGCCGGACGGCAGCTCGTAGCCCTTGGCGATGTCGGCGTAGGCGACCTCCTCGCCGTCGATCGTGCAGACGCGCTTGTACCGGACGCGGCCGCCGTCCTCCCGGTGGACCTGGTGGAAGGACACGTCGCGCTGCTCGGTCGCCGAGTACAGCTTGACCGGGATCGTCACGAGGCCGAACGAGATCGCGCCCTTCCAGATGCTGCGCATAAACGGTGCCTACCCTCCCTGAGCCGTCCACAAGCGGCGGGGCCGGCCCGGTGGCGCCCCGGCCGGCCCCCGGGTCTCACCCGCTCCCCTCCGCCCCCGCGGCGCACCGCCGTCCACTGCCGTCCACTGCCGCCCCGACCGCATCCCGGGGATCAGGGTTCGCAGTACTGCGCGTGGATCCGGTAGGGGTACTCGTTGAGCTCCGCACGGCGGCACCGGTAGTCCCGGTGGTGCGTGAGCAGGTGCAGCCGCCCGCGGATCACGCCGTGGATGGGAGCCCCGCCGAGGGCCCTGCAGTAGAACCCCTCCGCGCGGTGTCCGGTGAACGGGTGGATCTCACTGCAGCGGTAGGCGGGCGCACGGTCCGGGTGCGCGACGCCGGTCGTGGCCGCGCCGGCGGGAGCCGCCGCGCACAGGCTCGCGGCCGCGCCGGCGGCCGCGGCGACCAGCGAGAGCCGAGTGGACAGGCCAGGCCGGATGGTCAGGGACGGCATGCGGAATCGCACAGAAATCCTCCTGCGTTCGCTTCGGAGCCACGACGGGCAATCGAGTGATTACCGAACGCGAGAGGCCCTTAACCTGCGGCAACGTGAAGTCCCTGCCAAATCGCCGGGTCCGCGCCCGGACTGGGGCGGTGTGGGCGAACGGTCCCGGTTCGCTCACACCGGAGCGGGAGATCTTTTCCAGGACGCGGGCCGGGGGTAGGAACGGCGTTATGACCATGCCGTGGCCCGTGGAGCCGATGACGGCCGTCACCGGCGAACTGCCCGAGGACACCGCGCGCTGGGGCCTGGAGCTCAAGTGGGACGGTGTCCGCGTGCTGACCGGCGTCTCCGCGGACGGGGTGCGGGCGGCCTCCCGGCGCGGCGCCGACGTCCTGTCCCACTACCCCGAGCTGTCCGGGCTGGCCGACCTTCTCCCCCACCACGACGTGGTCCTGGACGGCGAGGTCGTGGCGTTCGAGGAAGGCCGCCCCAGCTTCGCCCGGCTGCAGCGCCGGATGCACGTGGCGCACCCCGGCCCCCGGCTGATCCGCGAGGTGCCCGTCCGGTACGTCGTGTTCGACCTGCTCTTCCTGGACGGCCGGACGCTGTTCGACGTCCCCTACGCCGAGCGCCGCGCGCTGCTGGCCGAGCTGGAGCTGGCCGCGACCGGCCCGGTGGAGGCCCCGCCGTACCTGGACGGCTCGGACAGCGCCCAGGTGACCGAGCTGCTGGACTTCACCCGCGAGCAGCGGCTGGAGGGCCTGATGGCCAAGCGGCTCGACTCCCCCTACCGGCCCGGCCGCCGGGTGGACCTCTGGCGCAAGATCAAGAACTTCCACACCCAGGAGGTCGTGCTCTGCGGCTGGAAGCAGGGCCGCGGCCGGCGCGAGGGCGGCGTCGGCTCGCTGCTGCTCGGCGAGTACGACGCGAAGGGGCGGCTGTGCTTCGTCGGCCACGTCGGCACCGGGTTCACCGATCGGATGCTGGACGAGCTGCACGAGCTGCTGTGGCCGCTGCGCCGCCCGTCCAGCCCGTTCGACGACGAGGTGCCGCGCGAGGTGGCCCGCGACGCGCAGTGGGTGGAACCGCGCCTGGTGGGGGAGGTCGCCTACGCCGTCCGGACGAGGGACGACCGGCTGCGGTTCCCGTCCTGGCGGGGACTGCGCGACGACAAGCGACCCCACGAGGTGACCCGTGAGCCCTGAGCGGAGCAAGCAGACCGTCGACGTGGACGGACGCGAGGTGACCCTGTCCAACCTGCACAAGGAGCTGTACCCGGACTTCACCAAGGGCGAGGTGATCGACTACTACGCCAAGATCGCGCCGGTGCTGCTGCCGCACCTGCGGGACCGTCCGGCGACCCGCAAGCGGTACCCCGACGGCGTCGGCGGCGGCTCGTTCTTCGAGAAGAACGCCCCCTCGCACACCCCCGGCTGGGTGCGCCGGGTGACGGTCGCGACGCCGGGCAGCTCGCGCGGCCGCGACTCGCTCGACTTCGTCGTCGTGGACGACCTGCCGACGCTGGTGTGGTGCGCGAACATGGCGGCGCTGGAGCTGCACATCCCGCAGTGGAAGGTCGGCCCGCGCGGCGGTCCGCACCCGCCGGACCTGGTGGTCTTCGACCTCGACCCCGGGCCGCCCGCGACCATCCTCGACGCCCGGAAGGTCGCGGTCATGCTGCGCGACCTGCTGGACGCCGACGGCCTGTCCTGCTTCCCGAAGACGAGCGGCAAGAAGGGCCTGCACCTGTACGTCCCGGTCGAGGAGACCGACCGGACGTCGGCGTACGCCAAGGAGGCCGCGCAGCGCCTCGCGGCCGACCACCCCGACCTGGTCGTCGCGAAGATGGGACGCGACCTGCGCAAGGGCAAGATCTTCGTGGACTGGAGCCAGAACAGCACGGCCAAGACCACAGTGGCGCCCTACTCGCTGCGCGCGGCCGAGCGTCCGGCGGTGTCCACGCCGCTGACCTGGGACGAGCTGGAGGCGGCCGGCAGCGCCGCCGACCTGGACTTCGGGCCCGCCGACGTGCTGGCCCGCGTGGAGCGCGACGGCGACCTCTTCGAGCCCCTGCTCGGCGAGCGGAGGCCGCTTCCCTGACCGGCCGGGCGGGGCTCCCCGGGCAGCGGAAGGGAGATTTCCGACGCCGTATGTGTTCGAACCGGCACTCTCCGACGCCGAAGTGAGTCACCATGAGGTTCGGGGACCTGACGAGCGGTGCCGGAGGCGAAGGTGTCGATGTCGCGGAATCACTTCGACGTGGTCGTGCTGGGCGGGGGCACGGCCGGGGAACTCGTCGCGGCGGACCTCGCCCGCGCCGGACGCGTCGTCGCGCTCGTGGAGAACCGCCTGGTCGGCGGCGAATCGCCGTACTTCGCCTGCGTCCCGTCCAAGTCGCTGCTGATGTCGGCGCGCCGCGGCGAGACCTGGGAGCTGGCCGTCGCGCGCCGCGACGAGGTCACCGGCAACCTCGACGACGACGGCGCGGCCGCCCGGCTGGCCGAGGCGGGAGTCGCCGTGCTGCGCGGCTGGGGCCGCGTCACCGGCCCCGGCACGCTGGACGTGGACGGCGTCGAGCACCGCTTCACCGACCTGGTCGTCAGCACCGGCAGCGAGCCCGCCGTCCCGGCCGTGCCCGGTCTGGCCGAGGTCCCGGTGTGGACGAGCGACGAGGCGCTGACCGTCCCGGACCTGCCGCGCCGCCTGGTCGTCCTCGGCGGCGGGCCGGTCGGCTGCGAGATGGCGCAGGTGTACGCGGCGTTCGGCTCGGCCGTCACGGTGGTCGAGGCGTCCGGGCGGCTGCTGACGGCCGAGGCCCCCTTCGCCGGGGAGATCCTCGCCGAGGCGCTCCGCCGGATGGGCGTGGACCTGCGGCTCGGCGCGGAGCCGGCGCGGGTCGAGCGCGGCCCGGTGGGGCTGCGGCTGTGGCTGTCGGACGGCGGTGTCGTCGAGGCCGACCGGATCCTGGTCGCCGCCGGGCGGCGGCCCCGCGTCGAGGGCCTCGGCCTGGAGACGCTCGGCCTCGCCGTCCAGGCGGGCCGTCCGCTGTCGGTGGACACGACCTGCCACGTCCGGCTCCCCGGTGCCGGGGCCTCGGGGGCCTCCGGCGCCGCGGGGTCCGAGACGCCCGGCGATGGCGTCGGCGAGGGCGCGGAGGACGCCCCGGCCGCCCTGGCGGCGGAGCTGGGCGGCGGCGTGTGGGCGGCCGGGGACGTCACCGGTGTCGCCCGCACCACGCACGCGGCCCGCTACCAGGCCCGCGTCGTGGTCTCGAACGTCCTGGGCAAGCACCGGGAGGCCGACTACCGGGCGATCCCGCGCGTGGTCTACACGGCCCCGACCGTGTACGCGGTGGGCATCAGCCCCGTCCACGCCGAGCAGGCCGGGATGAACCTGATCAAGGCCGGGCGCGACCTGTCCGCCACCGCCCGCGCGGCCGTGGAGGCCGAGGACCGGGGCCGGGTGGAGCTGTACGCGGACGGCGAACGCGGACTGCTCGTGGGGGCCGCCGCCGTGGGCCTCTACGCTGAAGAGTGGATGAGTGAGATCGCGCTGGCGATCCGGGCGGAGACGCCGCTGAGCCTGCTCACCGACGTCGTCCACGCGTTCCCCACGTTCGGGGAGGCCGTGGAGGCGCCGCTGCGCGAGCTGGCGGCACGGCTCTGAGCGGATCACGGCGGACGCGGCGCACGCCCGCGCCCGCACCGGCGCGCCGGACGGCACTCCGCGAGCGACCGAGGGGGAAGGACGCACGATGAGCGACATCGAGGGCACCGAGGGCATCGAGGCCGAGGACGTCGAGCCCGGCGCGGACGAGCGGACGCCCGCCTACGAGGCGACCGACGCCGACACGGCCGAGCAGCACGCCGACGTGCGCGCCGAGGAGGACGGGCCGCAGGGCAGCCCGCCGGTGGAGGCCGACGAGGCCGACTTCGTCGAGCAGGGCCGCGTCGTCCGGCTCGACGAGGACGAGTACCGCTGAGGCGTCGCCGGATCCTCGGACGAGCCGCGCCCGAGCCGCGCCCGAGCCTGGTCGGGCCTGGTTTGGGCCCCGTCCGCCGCGCCCCGGCGGAGGCCCGCCGCGCCGTACGGAGGGGCCGTGGCCGCCGCTCGCGCGGAGTGGCGGGGAGGACACGCGGAGCGACGCGAATCGGCCCGTGGGTGACCTTTGAGGTTACCGGCGCGTAGGATGGTGGGATTGACTCCCGCGGCGGACGACCCCCGGACCGCCGCACTGATCGGTGATCGGAGAGTGTGGTGACCGCGACACCGGACGCCCGCCCCCGTGGCACGCGCCTGCCGCGTCTTGCACGGCGCAGGCAGCTGCTCGGCGCTGCACAGGAGGTGTTCGTCGCCCAGGGCTACCACGCCGCGGCGATGGACGAGATCGCCGAGCGGGCGGGCGTCAGCAAGCCCGTGCTGTACCAGCACTTCCCGGGCAAGCTGGAGCTGTACCTGGCGCTGCTCGACGAGCACGCCGAGGCGCTGGTCCGCACCGTCCGCGAGGCGCTCGCGTCCACCAGCGACAACAAGCTGCGGGTGCAGGCGGCCATGGCCGCCTTCTACGACTTCGTGGCCGGCGACGGCGAGGCGTACCGGCTGGTCTTCGAGTCCGACCTGCGCAACGTGGCGCCCGTCCGGGCCCGGGTCGAGCGCGCCAACCTGCAGTGCGCCGAGATGGTCGCCCAGGTCATCGCCGAGGACACCGGCGCCGACAGCGACGAGGCGCACCTGCTCGGCATGGGCCTGGTCGGCATGGCCGAGGTGAGCGCCCGCTACTGGCTCGGCCAGCACGGCAAGATCCCCAAGGACACCGCCGAGAAGATGATCGCCCGCCTGGCCTGGCGCGGGATCTCCGGGTTCCCCCGCAGCTCCTCCTGAGCCCCGCGGTTCCGGCCGCGCCGCGCGTTCCGACGGCCCCTCCGACCGGGCACACTCGGACGGAGAAGCCTCGGACAAAGGAGCGTCGCGTGCAGGTTCGCATCGGGGTGCAGTTCGTCCCCAAGGAGCTGGTGGTCGAGACCGGGTTGTCGGCGGACGAGGTCCAGCGCCTCCTCGCCGACGCGCTCGCCGAGACCGGCGGCGTGTTCGTGCTGGAGGAGCGCAAGGGCGGCCGCGTGGTGATCCCGGCCGCGCACGTGGGCTATCTGGAGATCGCCGAGGACGAGGGCCGCTCGGTCGGATTCGGCAGCACCTACGCCTGATCCGGCCGGACGCGTCCGCGCAGGTCGCGCCGGGGGGAACGGCCGTCCGGAAGCACCCGTTCCGGACGTCCGCCCCATCATCCAGGTTTCAACCGGACAGTGCGGGCATACCGGTTTCCGTCAGGCCACCCCGCAACGGCGGGAAGTCCCCGAGACACGGAACGGTGATCGAAAAGTCATGCTCACGGTCCTCTGGTTCATCATCGTGGGGGCAGTGATCGGCGCACTGGCGCGGTTGCTGGTCCCCGGCAGCAATCCGATCGGCATCCTGCTGACCATCGGCGTCGGCATCATCGGCGCGATCCTAGGCGGTGTGATCGCCTCGGCGCTGGGCGCGGGATCGGTGATCGCCTTCATCTTCGCGGTCGCCATCGCGGCGATCGGCGTGGTCGCGCTGACCTCGCACGGCTCCGGGCGCTGGGGCTCCGGCCGGTTCGGCCGGCGCCGCCGCTCGTACTTCTGACCCCCGAACCGGTGACGGCCGCGCCCCCGCCCCCTCGGTGAACCGGCCGTCGCCGCAAGCCCCGCACCATCAGAGCCCCCGTGCCCGCACACGGGGGCTCTGGCATGCCCGCCGTCCGGGCGGCGTCCCCGGGACGTCCGGGCGGTGTGCCGGGCGGCGGGCTCAGCCGCCGGTGACGGACTTGAGGATCTCCGGACGGAGCGTCCCGCGAAGCTGCGCGTACGGGACACGGATCGCCGGATCCGACCGGTTGCAGGCCATGTCGTAGCCGAGCTGGAACATCGGGATGTGGAAGTCCGCGCCGCCCGGTGTGAGCAGCACCCTGACCGCGCCGCTGTTGACGAACTCGGGGGTCAGGTGCCCCGGGCCGTCGGCCGGAGGCGCGTCCCGCCCGCAGAACGCGCCGTGGGGCGTCTGCCGCGTGAGCAGGGCGGTCAGGTTCCGCGTCCCCTGGTCGGTGTCCACGGCGGGGAGCAGGATGTCGCGGGTCGACAGCTTGGTCCCCGTCGTCAGATCGACGGTCAGCGTGGACTTGTAGCCGGTGTTCCGGGACGCGGCCGTGGGCCGGTATCGCACGGACAGGTAGCGCGGCCCCTTGACCCCAAGATCGACCACGGTCGCCGGGTGGAGGCGCTCCCCCGCCGGCGGCGACGTCCCGAAGAACGAGGCGTAGTCCTCGTGGACGCTGGTGGCCCACTGGACGGCGGGCTCGCGGAGCAGCTTGTTGACGCGGCTCTCGACGGCCGGCGACGCGAGCCCCGTCACATGCGGATAGCTGACGGTCGAGGTGAGATCGGGCTTGGAGAGGGTCCTGTCCTCGCTCAGCAGCGTCACCCGCAGCGCCTTCGGCGGGGGCTTGTGCCCGCCGCTCTGCGTGGCCACGTAGGTGCCCGTCCCCCCGGCGATGACGGTGGTCGCGAGCGCGGCCGCCGCGACCTTCGCCCCGGTCGCGGCGAGCAGGCCGCCTCCTCCGGCGGCGCCCGCCGTCCCCGCGGCCCCGGCCGTTCCGGCGACCCCCGCGACCCCGGCGGCCCCGCCCGCCGCGCCGCTGAGGGCGGCGAGCGGGAAGAAGGCGGCCAGCGCCATGGCGAGCCCCGCCAGGACCCGCACCCCGCGCGTCTCCCACTCCGGCCCGTACGCGGCGGACGCGACGGCCTCCAGTTCGGCGGCGAAGTCGGACGCGGAGATCCGAAGATCGTCGTCTAGCGAAAGAGAGTAGTTTCATAGGAGTAGATCTCTGT
>NZ_JBFAOF010000132.1:0-12079 GCF_040675125.1 Spirillospora sp. NPDC049652
GTGGGCCCGCTGTTCCAGACGCCCGGCGAGGTCGCCCGCCAGGCGGTCGAGGCCGATGTGCACGTCGTCGGGGTGAACTCGCTGGCCGCCGGGCACCTGACGCTCGTCCCGGCGCTGCGCGCCGAGCTCGCCGAGCTGGGCCGCGACGACATCATGATCGTCGTCGGCGGCGTCATCCCGCCGCAGGACTTCGACGAGCTGCGCGCGGCCGGAGCCGCGGCGATCTTCCCGCCCGGCACCGTCCTGGCCGAGGCCGCCCAGGACCTCCTGCGCGACCTCGCCGGCCGCCTCGGCCACGACCCGACGTCCGGCCAGGGCGCGGTGTCAGAGCAGGGCGCGGCGTCGGACCAGGACGCGGTGTCAGAGCAGGACCCGGCGTCCGGCCCCGGTGACCGGGAGGTCGGCGGCGCGTGACCCCACCGACGCTGGAGGACTACGTCACCGGCGTCCGGGACGGCTCGCGCGCGTGGATCGCCCGTGCGATCACGCTGGTCGAGTCGTCCCGGCCGGACCACCGCGCCCTGGCGCAGCGGCTGCTGGTCGAGCTGACCCCGTTCACCGGAGGGGCGCGCCGGATCGGCATCACCGGCGTGCCCGGCGTCGGCAAGTCCACCTTCATCGACGCCCTCGGCACGAACCTCACCGCCGCCGGCCACCGCGTCGCCGTGCTCGCCGTGGACCCCTCGTCCACCCGCTCGGGCGGCTCGATCCTCGGCGACAAGACCCGGATGAACCGGCTCGCCGTCGACCCCGGCGCGTTCATCCGGCCGTCCCCGACCGCCGGGACGCTCGGCGGCGTCGCCAAGGCCACCCGCGAGGCCATGGTCGTCATGGAGGCCGCCGGATACGACGTCGTCCTGGTCGAGACGGTCGGCGTCGGGCAGTCCGAGACGACCGTCGCCGAGATGGTGGACACCTTCCTGTTCCTCACCCTCGCCCGCACCGGGGACCAGCTCCAGGGCATCAAGAAGGGCGTGCTGGAGCTGGCCGACGTCATCGCCGTGAACAAGGCGGACGGTCCGCACGCGCTGGAGGCCAAGCGCGCCGCCCGCGAGCTCGCCGGCGCGCTGCGGTTGCTGCGCAGCGACGAGCGCGTCTCGGACACCCCCGTACTGACCTGCAGCGCCATGGAGAACTCCGGGCTCGACAAGGTGTGGGAGACCCTGGCCGCCCATCACGACCGGCTGGCCGCGTCCGGCGAACTCGACCGCCGCCGGCGCGCGCAGCAGGTCCGGTGGACCTGGGCCATGGTCGAGGACCGGCTCCGCACCGAGCTGCACGCGCATCCGGCTGTGCGGGATCTCGCTCCGAAACTCGACGCCGAGGTCGCGGCGGGCACCCTCACGCCCGCCCTCGCCGCCGCCCGCATCCTCGCCGCTTTCACCCGCTGAGCAGGAACGACGGCGCGCCGCCGCCGGGCGGCGCGGCGGGGGACGGGACGGCCGAGAACGGGCCGAACCGCTCACCGCGTTCCCGCGGCGCCGTATCGGTTGAGTCGCGTCCGGCTCGCGGGCCGCCCGGATCCTGTAGAAAGTGCTGATGGACGTCATCGCGCTCGATGATCCGACCGACCCCCAGATCCGGGGATGGCACGAGGTCCTCGCCGCCGTGCACGCCGCCGAGCCGGACGGCGAACCCGCCCCGCAACCGCACCAGACCGCCGCCCGCCTGCTCGGCTCCGAGCAGGGCTCCCGGCAGCGCCTCTGGACCGTCCAGTCCGGCCCGGCCGTGATCGGCGTCGCGGCCCTGCGCCTCCCGGGAGAGTCCGGGGCCGGACGTCCCGGCGAGATCGACATCCGGGTCCACCCCGCGCACCGCCGCCGCGGCGTCGCCGCGCGCCTGCTCGCCGTCACCGCCGACGCCCTGCGCGCCGACGGCCGCACCAGCGTCATCGCCCAGGTCCTCGCCCGCCCGCCCGCGGTGGGCTTCCTCGAGGCGCACGGTTTCCGGCTCGTCCTCACCCTCCAGGGCCTGCTGCTGCGGCTGCCCGACCTGCCGCCCGGCCGGGTGGACGCCCTGCTCGCGTCCGGCCCGTCCGGGTACGACCTGATCCGCTGGCCCGGCGTGGTCCCCGACGAGTACGCCGCCGCCCTCGCCAAGGCCAAGCACGCCATGGCCGACCCCGCCCAGTACGACGGCGCGCCCTGGGACGCCGACCGCGTCCGCGAGATGGCCGAGATGGTCGCCAAGCGTGGCGACGACCTCTACACCGTCGCCGCCGTCCGGAACGGGGCCATCGCGGGCTTCACCGAGATCGTCGTCCCGGCCGACGCGTCCGGGAGGGCCGCCCAGTACGACACGGCCGTCGTCCCGGAGCACCGCGGCCGCCGCCTCGGCATCTGGGTGAAGGCCGCCATGCTCTCCTGGCTCGCCGCCGAACGCCCCGAGGTCGTCGAGATCGAGACCGACAACTCGGGCGACAACGTCCACATGCTCGCCGTCAACGAGGAACTCGGCTTCCGCAGGGAACGCGAGTCCCGCGAGTACCTGGCCCAGGTGACCGACCTCCCGGCCCTCTGACGCGGCGTGCCATGAGACCCCGTGGAGGTCGCCACCTCCTGGTCAAGAGCACGGCCGGACTCGGATAAACCACCGGTTCCCTCTCTATCGCGACGCCCGGCAGGGGAACCCTCGGTAACGGGGGCGCGGTAGGCCGCCTCGTCCCGCCTGGGACCCACCGGGGGAACCGTGACTCTTCAAGTGCTTCCGCTGGCCATCACGATGATGGCCGGCCCGCAGATCATGGCCGCGATCATCCTGGTCACCACACCCAGCGCGGTGCGGGTCTCGCTGGCGTTCCTGCTCGGCGTGCTCGTCGCGGTGACCGTGGGGGTGTCCGTCACGCGCGGGATCTTCGCGCTGGTCGGCCACGGCGTCTCGCTGGGCGACTCGTCCGACAAGTCGTCGACCGGCAAGATCATCCAGTACGTGCTGGTCGCGCTGCTGATCGCCATGGCCCTGCGGAACTACCTCAAGCGCGCGACGGTGAAGCCGCCCAAGTGGCTCGGCGCGCTCATGAACGCCGACTCCCGCAAGGCCTTCACGACCGGCCTGCTCATGGTCCTGCTGATGCCGTCGGACATCATGGTGATGCTGACGGTCGGCGCCAACCTCGAACAGCACCACGCGGGAGTCGGGTCCGCGGCGGTGTTCGTCCTGGCCACCGTCCTGATCGCGGCGCTGCCGCTGCTCGTCCTGCTGCTGTTCCACAAGCGGGCACGGAACGCCATGCCCGCGATACGGGACTGGATGAACAACAACAGCTGGCTGGTCAACATCGTCTGCTGCCTGATCTTCGTCGTCATCATCCTCGTGGGCAGCTGAGGCCGGAGGACGCCCTCTCGGCGGAGCCGACGGGACGGCGTGGGGGCCAGACGTGTCGAGGGCCTGGGGTCGTGCGGGCGGGTTATCCACAGGTGGGCGGTCGGCTTCCGAAGTGCGGGAGTGCGCGGCCAACCTGGTGGGACAGCGTTCCGCAAGGGGACGCCCGACACCCGGGAGCAGCCCGTGCCGCCGACACGTTCCGCCCGCCTCACCACCCGCTTCCTCATCGCGTCCCCGACGCCTCGGACCCCGGTCGCGTACGCCTTACGAGCTCTCTTGCCGGAGCTCACGCCCGATCCCGACCTGCGCCTGCGCGCCAAGCGCTTCCTGGCGGCCGACGACCTTCCGCTGCTGGGACCGCCCGTGCCCACACCGTCCCCTTGGACGGAGCGCCTGCGAAGCTGTGCCGGGCTGGAGAGCGAAGTGGCCCGGGTGCTGGACGTTCCGTACCACCGCCTGATCGAAGCGCGGCTGAGCCGAACGTCCCTGCCCGCCAACCTCCAGGCGGTCCGTCTGTTCGCCCGCGCCGTCGCCGCCGACACGGGCGGCATCCTCGTCGATCTCGACTCCGGCCAGGTGCTGGCCGGGGGACCGGAGCCGTCCACCTTCGTCCTGGCTCACGGCTGGATCGGGGTCTTCGTCTCCCCGGACGGCGACGGCCTGATCCGCGCCGACACGTGCGGTCTCCACCGGTTCGGCCTTCCCGAGGTGTCCGCCCGGCACGCTCCGCTCGGCCTCGTCCACGCGGCCGCCAACCTCACCCGTGGGCTCGCCTACCGCCTGGCCACCACGCACCACCCCGCGCTTCGAGCCTCAGACGAGCATCCGCCGACGACGTCCCCGTCCGCGAGCCTCACGCGATGCGCCACGACCGACGTCCTCCGGTTCTGGGGACTGCCGGCCGCGCGCGGCCCGTCCGTCACGGTGAAGCTCGTCCCGGCCGCGACAACCTGCCCGGAGTGCGAAACCGCCCTGGAGGCCACCCCGCCCGGCCGCACTCCCGCGACCGAGTGGTGGCAATCCCAGGCGACGACCCTTCCGCCCCATCCGCGCCCCACCCCGCTGGATCAATCCGTCCAGCACACCCACTCGACAACACCCCAGCCTTCCTGAGCTCGGCGATCCTCTGCGGCCGAAAGGAGTGGTGACTTCACGCGCCCAACCCCGGAAGTTGTGCGCCCAGTGCGTGCCCCCGAACGGCGAGACCACCCCCTCCCGGCCGTCCAGCTTCAGCACCGTCACCGACCCCGGGGCACGCCTGTACGTGGGGGCAGCCCGATGGCGTCACCTCGTCGGGCTCGGGTGGTCGGTGAACGGCAACAGCCGAAAGGGTCGGTGTGCGGACAGGGCGGAGTTGCCGTCCACTCGATTCAAGCCTTGGGCGGCGGGGGAGTCACTACTCGACATCGGACATCCAGGGGCAGGACCGCCATGCGCTGACGCAGGCCGTGAAGCGGACACGGCCGTGGGGCGCGGGCTGCGCTGCCACCGCGTCTCCGCCCGGGGCGTGGTCACTGCAGGCGGTGCGCTCGGGAGGGAGGCGAGGAGGGAGGGGAAAACCCGTTGCTGGGAGGTGGGGCCGGTAGGCAGGCTGTTCTCGGGCTCCGGAATGCCGGGGTTCCGAGGAATTTGTAGTCCATTCCCTTGTGGTTCAAAGGCAGAACGCCGCACTGTTAATGCGGAAATCCAGGTTCGAGTCCTGGTGGGGGAGCGGCACGTGGTCGAGGAGGTGAGCGGTGAACGTGCTCGTGCTGAACGCGTCCTATGAGCCCTTACAGAAAGTGGATCTGCGGCATGCCATCCGCATGCTCGTGCGTGAGGTGGCGGTCGTGGAAGAGGCGGAGGAGGGGCGCACCATCGGCCGGTTCCCGGTCCCGAGGGTGCTCCGGCTCGTCCGCTACGTCGCCATGCGCTGGCGCCACGGCAGGCGTCCCCCGTGGAGCAAGCGCGGCGTCTACCTGCGCGACCGCGGCCACTGCGCCTACTGCGGCGGACGCGGCAACACCATCGACCACGTGCTCCCGCAGTCCCGGGGCGGCGGTGACAGCTGGGAGAACACCGTCCTCGCGTGCGGCCGCTGCAACAACCGCAAGGCCGACCGCACCCCGTCCGAAGCGGGCCTGATCCTCCGCCTGAAGCCCCGCATCCCCCACTGGGAGGAACTCGTCGGCCGCTGACCCGAACCCCATCCCCTGACCACGGCGACCACCGGCTCCGCGACCTCTCGTTCAGCGCGACCGCCGCAATGCGGGCGTGCTCAGTGAGCACCTCGCACGGCGGACGGTTGCCGTGGTCAGGGGCTTCCGCGGCCACCGGTGGTTCACTCTCTCGTTGACACCCGTCCAAGCGCGGCGCTGGAGGGAAGCGCTGGCTGCGGCTCCGTCTGCGGCCGAGGGTGGTTATGTGGCGGAGCCTGCTTGGGTTTGGCGGCCTTCGGGGTGGGGGCCGTGCCAGTCGAGGCACATGATGGTGGCGTCGTCTTCGAGTTCGCCGTTGGTGGCTTCGTGGACCGCGCCGGTCAAGGCCTGCACGACCTCACGGGGATGCTCGGCAACCGTGTCGTGCATGAGGGCGGGAAGGTCGACGTTTCCGGCTTGGCGTTCCTGCATTCCGTCGGTGTAGAGCACGAGGCGGTCTCCGGGGCGGAGGTCGATGTTCTGCACGTGGTAGTCGGCGAGCAGGGGAGTCCCGAAGGGCAGGTCGGGAGTGAGGAAGAGCTGCTCGACCTTGCCGGCACGAAGGAGCAGGGGCAGGGGATGGCCGGCGTTGACCACCTGGACGCCCTGACCTTTCAGTGAGACGCGCAGCAGCAGGCCGGTGGCGAGAGCCTCCCGGCCGTGGTCGAGGAGTACCTGGTGGGTGCGCGCGGCCTGCTCGACCAGGCCGCTTCCGTCGCGGCGGGCGCCTCGCGAGGCGTTGACCAGCAGGGTGGCCAGCAGAGCGGCGTTGAGGTCGTGGCCCATGGCGTCGGTGATCGACAGGTGCAGGGTGTCGCAGTCGAGGGAGTAGTCGTAGGTGTCGCCGCCGATGCTGTCGGCGGGGACCAGGGCGGAGGCGAGCGTGAACTCGGCCCCCTCGCAGCAGGTCGCCGCCGGTAGCAGCTGGTGCTGGATCTCGGCGGCGAGGCTGACGACCGTGGTGCGCTGGCCCCAGTGGTACAGGTCGGTGAAGCGGCGGTCGGTGACGATGATGTACGCCAGAGCGTGCGCGGTCCTAAGGATCTCCTCCCGGACCTTCTCGGTGACCTCCGGCAGCGTCAGTTCCAGAACGCCGATGGTGTCGCCGCGGTTGGTGACGGGCGCGATCACGCACTGCCCGCGCTCGCCTGCCGAGGTCGTGGTCAGCTCCTGCGTGCGCAGCACCTCCTCGTAGACGCTGCCGGCCAGGGGGATCTGCTCGGCGGTCCGGCCCTGCTGGGTGGCCGCCTCGTCGTTCAGGCGCACCAACCGCCGGCCGAGGAGGTCGGCGAACAGGAACGACACCTCCACCGCGTCGAACCGGTCGCGCAGGTTTCGGGCGACCACGCCGACGGATGCCACCGGCGCCGCGTTCTCGGCCGCGGCCAGAATCTCGCTCAGCCCGAATCGCTCATCCGGCACAGCGCCCCCTCCTCTCCCCATCTTTGTATCCCCTACCTGCGGCGATGTGATGCCCGCCAAACACGCGGCGCGCTCTGAGGGGGCGCCATCCGACCAGTTGCCGGCGGGTCGCGGCCGGCGGGGGGAGCGTGTTTGACGATATGCAGGTGAATGCCTGCATAATGGGAGGGTGAGTCTGGAAGCCGAGATGATGGACGCGGCCTTCAGGGCCCTGGCCGATCCCACCCGGCGGGTCCTGCTGGACCGGCTGCGTGAGCGGGACGGGCAGACGCTGGGTGAGTTGTGCGAACGGCTGGAGATGGCGCGCCAGTCGGTGACGCAGCATCTCGACGTGCTCGTCGGCGCCGGCCTGGTGACCGTGGTGCGGCGCGGACGGCAGCGGCTGCACTACCTCAATCCCGCGCCCATCCACGAGATCGAACGGCGCTGGATCGCCGAGTTCGACAGGCCGAGACTGCAGGCCCTCAGCGCCATCCGGAACCAAGCCGAGGAGTACGCCATGACCGACGCATCCGCCTCCGCATCCACATCCGTGCCGAACTACGTCTACGTCACCTACATCCGCGCGAGCGCCGAGCAGGTGTGGCGCGCCCTCACCGACGCCGACCTGACCGCCCGCTACTGGGGGCACGCGAACGTCTCGGACTGGCAGCCGGGTTCGTCCTGGGAGCACCGGCGTGTGGACGGCTCGGAGAAGGTCGATGTCGTCGGCCGCGTCCTCACGGCGGAACCCCCGACCCGGCTGGTGATCACCTTCGAGGACCGGCCGGACGCCGTGACGCCGCGCGAGCCGTCGGTCGTCGAGTTCCTCGTCGAGCCGCACCAGGACATCGTCCGGCTGACCGTGACCCACGAGAACCTCCCCGACCGGGAGATGCTCGCGGGGATCTCGCGGGGCTGGCCCGCCGTCCTGGCGAACCTCAAGTCCCTGCTCGAGACCGGGGACGTCCTCCCGCAGGCGCCCTGGGACATGTCCCCTGCACATGCCTGACCAGCACCTACTGTCGCGACCACGCACGATACGCACCCCCGGAAGGACGCGCCTCATGGGTTCCGCTCAGCTCGAAACGGCCTACCAGTCGCTGCTCGACGCCGCGACCACTGTGACGGGCTCCGGCGATGCGAGTGCACCGCCACCAGGTGAGTGGACCGCCGACCAGATCCTGGCGCACGTCTCGCTCGTCACGGCGACCACGATCGCGACCGCCTCCGCCATCGCGTCCGGCGTCAACGCCGCCTACGACAACCGCATCGCGCTCGACACCTGGACGATCGACCGCGTCATCGCGCTCGCGGGCGGCACCGCCGGCCTCCTCGACCGCCTGCGGTGCCAGGCGAACGCGTTGTGTGCGCTGGCCGGACAGGCGCTGAGCGAGACCGAACTCGACACCATGGTGCCCACCCGCTTGCTGTCGAACGGTTCCTGCCTGGTCGATCAGCTCGTGCCACTGCGGGAACTCTTCGCGGGGCTCGCCGACTCGGAACTTCCCGGCCATACGCGGCAAATCCAGGTTCTCCTCCCAGCCGACGCGCCCATCGCGACCACGGTCTGACGGCTGTCGCCGTTCATGCCCTCGATGCCGTGTGTTCGAGGCCGAAGGCGGACGTCCCGCTGGGCCGCACCCGGTCGACGCTGCCAAGTCCGGCGTGGACGGCACGGCGAGGGGATCTGTCGAGCTCGCGGGCTTCGGTTCCGGCCGGTCAGTGCACCGAGGTGTCAGGCTCGTCCATGTTCCATGCGGTGGGGAGAGGGTTCCCGCAGGCGGCGCAGACGTAGTGGTCGTCTTTGACGATGTTGCTCTGGCGGCATCGGCGGCAGCGCCGGAAAACGATCGGCTGGGTGAACGCCGGCGGATGGTCGAGTGCGGCTCGGGCGAGGGCGGCCTCGACGGCAGGCCAGGAGGACGGGTCGGGGCAGTAGCCGGTCGACAGGTTGCTGATCTCGCTGACCGTCCAGGCGCCGCGACTCGACGCGAAGGTGATCTCACCCGCGCCGAGCACGGGTTTCCGCCCCGCGCAGGCGACGTGCTCGCTGCGCTGCGGTGCGAGACGCAGCGTCCCGTCCAGGTCGATGACGTAGGTGAACGGGTCCTCGGGACTCTGGGCGGTCTGCCGGATCAGCCAGGCGTCGAGGTCGTCGTGGGAGGTGATCGCGTGCCCTCGACGTCCTGGCTGGACCCGGTCAAGGATGTCGGCGGGGCCGACGTAGCGGTACTCGCGCGGGCGGAGGAGGCGCAGGGACGCGGCGAAGGCGGAGAAGGTCGGTGCGACGGTGCGCCATGCGTACTGGCGCGGATCGGTGAAGATGTCGCTGGCCACCACGCGAGGGTCGGATGTGCTGGTGCGGTAGTCCAGCGCGATGGCGACGTCATCGCCGGCATGCCGGTTGATCGCGATGAGGACGGCCAGATCGGCGTCCAGCCAGGGCAACTCCACGGGGCCGGTGGCGGTCCTGCCTCGCCTCAGCCGGAAGGCCTTGGCGGTCGCCTCGTTGGCCGTCAGGAGAGCCAGCATCGACCGTGAGCTGCGGCGCATCGCCTCGTAGTCGGCGAGGAAGTCCAGCGGGTCCTCGAACCAGGGCATGATCTCGCGCAGGAGGCCGTCGCCGGGATGCCGCCAGCGCCCCGTCTCCAGCAACTCCACCAGCAGCGACGGCAGGACGAGCCCGTGGATGCGCGCGGGACCCCCAGCCGACATCTCGGTCATAGGGGTCACTCTGCCACCCCGGCCGGAGACACGGCGAGGGAGCGGTGACGTGCTCGTCGTACGCTGTCCGGAACCCGTAGGCCCCGACCGCGATGGCGAAGGACGACGCGTGGATCAACAGCATGAGCTGGACTGGAACGACGCCGCCTGGCTCAACCCGCCCCTCGCCACCGCCGTCGACGGCACAGATCTGCTCGTCACCACCCGGGAGAACACCGACTTCTGGCGCACCACCGGCTACGGCTTCGTCCACGACGATGGCCATGCGCTCCTCACCGCATTTCCCGCCGATGCCGCCGTGGAAGTGACGTTCCTGGCCCGGTTCGACACCCTGTACGACCAGGCGGGGCTCATGGTCCGGGTGGACCAGCGCAGATGGATCAAGGCGGGGGTGGAGTGGACCGACGGCCTCCCGCACCTCGGGGCCGTCGTCACCCACGACCAGTCGGACTGGTCCCTGGCCCCGGTCCCCGACTGGGACGGCCGGCTGGTCACCATCAGAGCCAGCCGCGCGGGCGACGCGATCACCGTCCGCGCTCGCACTGAGGAGCATCCCTGGCGGATGGTTCGCTTGGCGCCTCTTCCGCCCACCGCGTCCGCCATGGCAGGCCCGTTCTGCTGCTCTCCTCAGCGAGCCGGGCTCCAGGTCCGCTTCACCCGCTTCGCTCTGGGACCCGCGGACAAGGCCCTTCACGAAGACCCCGGCAACTGATCGAACGGTCGGGGAGTGCCCTGGACTGTTCGCCGCCGGGTCGCGGTGGGCGCCGTCCTAGCGGGCGTGCTTCTCGATGGCCGCCGGGGTGACGGGGGTGAAGAAGTTGACGAGGTTGCCGTCCGGGTCGCGGAACAGCAGCGAGCGGTTGCCCCAGGGCATCGTGGTCGGCTCGGTGACGACGTCGGTCACGAACCCGGTCAGGTTCTGGTGGACGCGGTCCACGTCGTCCACCAGGAACTCGATGATCACGCTGTGGTTGGCCGCGGGGCGGGCGGAGTCCGGCGCGAACAGCGGAACGGTGCGGGTGCTGCCGATCGCGAGGGTGGCGTGGGCGGTCCTGAGCTCGGCGAAGTCCTCGGTGGCCCAGGTCGCGGCCAGCCCTGTGGCCCGCTCGTAGAACCCGACGAGGCGGGCGATGTCGCCGGTGATGATCCGGATCGAGACGAAGTCCATGGTGATCTCTCCTTGGCTGTGCTGAGGTCGTGTCCTCGCAGGTTAGGAGAGATAGTGGACAGAATCGGTCCGGTATTCGCCTAGGCTGGGAAAATGCCCCGTCCCACCGCCCGCGTGCTGACCCTGCTGGAGCTGCTGCAGTCGGGCGGCGTCCGGACCGTGGCCGAGCTCGCCGACCGGCTCGGCGTCGAAGGGCGCACGGTGCGGCGGTATGTGGACCAGCTGATCGACCTCGACGTGCCCGTGGAGTCGGTGCGCGGCCGTTATGGCGGGTACCGGCTCGGCCCCGGGTACCGCATGCCGCCGCTCATGCTCAGTGACGACGAGGCGCTGGCCGTCCTGCTCGGCTTGATCGCCGGACGGCGGGCGGGGTTGGCGACGACGGACCGCACGGCGCGCGAGACGGCGTCCGCGAAGATCCGGCGAGTGCTGCCGAAGCACGTCGCCCACCGGCTCGACACGCTTCTGGAGACCCTCGACTTCACCGACCGGCCCGGCGAACCCGACGCTCCCGATTCCGGGGTGCTGCTCACGATCGCCGACGCGGTGCGTCACCGCCGTCCGGTCACCATCCGCTACACCGGCCAGGACGGACGGCGCAGCGAACGCACGCTGCACGCCTACGGGATCGTGGCCCACTCGGGCAGGTGGTACGTCACCGGTGAAGACCCCGCGGTCGGCGAGGAGCGAACCTTCCGGCTCGACCGCATCGCGGACGCCCGGGCCCTGCCCGGGTCGTTCGAAGCGCCTGCGGGTCCTGATTCGGCGCAGCGCGTTCTGGCCGGGTTCGCCACGGCCGAGTACCGGTACGAGGTGACTCTGCGAATCCACGGGACAGTGGAGCAGATCCGAGCGCACCTCCCCGCCTCCGTCGCGATCCTGGAAGAACTCGACTCCGAAGCGGTCCCGGAGCAGGACACCGAGCGCTGGCTGCGGGTCGAGGTACGGGCGGAACGGCTCGACTGGGTGCCTCCGGTGCTCGCCGCACTCGACCGGCCGTTCGTCATCGAACGTCCCGACGAGCTGCGCGATCTCGTCCTCGCGCTCGCCGACCGCCTCGCGTCCCACGCCCGCCGGGCCTGACCGCGCCAGAGCGGCCCGCGCCGGAACGGACCGCGCCGGTCGGGGGTCAGACCAGGGCGGTGGTGATGAGGGTCGCGCCTCCGGCGAACGAGACGGCCAGGACCCCGGCGCGGGTCGCGGACAGCGGCAGCCGCGGGGCCAGGGCCATGCCGGTGGCCGCGCCGAGCGCGAGCGCCGGGACGGTCGGCCAGGACGGGAG
>NZ_JBFAOF010000133.1:0-12035 GCF_040675125.1 Spirillospora sp. NPDC049652
CGCGTCGCCGAGCAGGCGGCACTGCGACGGAACGAGCGGGCGGCACAGGGACGGGATGAGCGGGCGGCACGGGACGGGCAGGCGGGGCCGGGACGGGAGGGGCGCGATGCCTGAGATCGTGATCGTCGGGGCCGGGTTCTCCGGCATGTGCGTCGGCATCCAGCTGCTGCGGCGCGGCATCCGCGATTTCGTCATCCTGGACGCGGCGGAGAGCGTGGGCGGCGTCTGGCGGCACAACACCTATCCGGGCGTGGCCGTGGACATCCCCTCCTCGACCTACTGCTACTCCTTCGAGCCGAATCCCGGCTGGTCGCGGGCGTTCGCGCCGGGCGAGGAGGTCCGCGCGTACGCCGAGCGCTGCGCGACCAAGTACGGCCTGCGCCCGCACCTGCGCCTGAACACCCGGGTCGAGAAGGCCGTCTTCGACGCGGACGCGGACCGCTGGCGCGTCTCCACCTCCGGGGATGAGGCGGGCGAGCTGGAGGCGCGGTTCCTGGTGTGCGCGGTCGGGCCCCTCGACCAGCCCAAGGACCCCGACATCCCGGGGCTCGCGGAGTTCGCCGGGAAGGTCGTGCACACCGCGCGCTGGGACCACGGCCACGACATGCGCGGCGAGCGGGTCGCGGTGATCGGGACGGGCGCGTCCGGCCTCCAGGTCATCCCGGAGATCGCCGACCGGGCCGCGCACCTGGACGTGTACCAGCGGACGCCCATCTGGGTCCTCCCGAAGGTGGACTTCGCGATCCCCCGGCCGGTGCGGCGGCTGTTCCGGCTGCTCCCGCCGCTGCAGCGGCTCGTCCGGCTGGTGACGACGGCCGTGTCCGAGGTCGTGATGGTGCTCGGGATCGTCCACTACGGGAAGGCGCCGTTCCTGGTGCGCGGCGCGGAGCTGCTGTGCCGGGCGCACCTGCGGCGGCAGGTGCCGGACCGGGCGGTCCGCCGCAAGCTGACCCCGCGCTACGGTTTCGGGTGCAAGCGCCCCTCGTTCTCCAACCGCTACTTCCCGGCCTTCACCAGGAAGAACGTCGAGCTGGTCACCGACCCGATCGCGCGCGTCACGGCGTCCGGGATCGTCACCGAGGACGGTGTGGAGCGGCCCGCCGACACGCTCGTCCTGGCCACCGGGTTCAAGATCCTGGAGCCGGGCGCGACGCCGCCGTTCCCGGTCGTCGGGCTGGGCGGCGTCGAGCTCGGCGAGCACTGGGACCGCGAGCGGTACCACGCCTACGAGGGCCTGTCGGTGCCGTTCGCGCCGAACTTCTGGATGATGAACGGCCCGTACACGGTGACCGGCGCGTCCTGGTTCTCGATCATCGAGGCCGGGACCACGCACATCGTCCGGGTGGTGGCGGAGGCGCGCCGCCGGCGGGCGCGGCGGGTCGCGGTGCGGACCGGGCCGCACGACGCGTTCACCGCCGACATGCGGCGGCGGATGCGCGGGACGATCCTCGCCCAGCCGAGCTGCGCCCGGTCCAACTCCTACTACTTCGACAAACGCGGGGAGGCGCCGTACATCCGGCCGCAGTCCGGTCTGTACGTTTGGCGCCGAGCCCGCACCTTCGATCTCGACGACTACGAGTTCACCCGATGAGAGGACGTCCCCCAATGGCTCTGCTCCGCAAGGCCGGAATCGCCCTGGCCGCCACGGGCGCGGCCCACTTCGCCGCGCCCCAGATCTTCGAGCCGATCTCGCGGGCGGGCTTCCCGCAGGACACCGAGGTCTGGATCAAGCGGAACGGCGCGACCGAGCTGGCGCTCGGCCTCGCCCTCACCATGAAGCGGACGCGCAAGGCCGGCCTGGTCGGCGTCGCCGCCTACTTCGGCTGGCTCGGCGCGCGCGTCGCCCAGCACCGCCAGGAGGCCTGAGCGGGAGGTTCGGGGCCGCACGCCGGCCTCGTCCGCGCGAGAGCCGGTCTCCCCCCGGGGAGACCGGCTCTTCTCGTTCATCGGGGCGGGCGCCCGGACGGGACCGCCGCGGCGGCTACCACCAGGAGGACGGCTCCTCGTCCACGATCTTGATGTCGCCGAGGACGGCGTTGGCGCGGATGCGGACGACCGGCATGCGCGGGCCCGCCGGCTCCCGGCGCGCGGACACCCGGCGGTCGCCGAGGACGGCGTGCCCGGTCAGCTCCACCACGGCCCCGGCGGGGACGATCACGGTGACGTCGCCGAGCACGGCGTTCGCCACCAGGTCGACGGTGCCGGTCGGCACCTGGGCGGCGCGCAGGTCCACCCGGACGTCGCCGAGGACGGCGAGGATCTCCAGCTCGGCGTCGACGCGCCCGACGATGCGCTCGGTGACGTCGCCGAGGACGGCGCTGAACCGGCGGCTCTTCAGCAGCGGGGCGGGGGCCGGACGCGGCGCGCCCATCCCGGGGAGGTCGGCGACGACGGCCTCCAGGGCGGCGCGGGTGCCCGCCGCGTAGGCGGCCCCGGTGCGCTCGGCCAGTTCCGCGAACGTCAGCCTGCCCTCCACGGAGGCGACCCGGAGATGCTCGACGACCGCCTCGCGCTCGGCGTCCGAGGCGCGGATCCCCGGCTCCCGGGCCGACCGCGGCGCCGGCTCCCGGAGCTGCTCCGAGGGCTGCGCAGGCGGCGCGGCGGCGGGAGTCCGCGCCTGCTGCGGGGTGGGCTGACTCATGCTTCCGACGTTATGCCCCCGCGACCGCCGAACAATCCACCGGGGGGACGAGATCCACCCCGCCCCGGGGAGGACCCCGACCGGTGCTACATCTTCCCTACACCTGATCCGATTCTGTAAGATCGGGGGCCCGTGCCCGTCCGTCCGTGAGGAGCCCGCCGTGCCGACCCACGAGGTGTTCAACCAGGTCCCGCCGATGATCGGGCACGACGTCGCGGACGATCCCGCGCTGCTCGACGGCCTCGCCCGCGAGGACGCCGCCTGGGCCCTGCCCGAGGTGCACGAGCTCGGCCTGCTGGCCGGGACCGCGCAGGCGCAGGAGTGGGGCCGGCTGGCCAACGAGAACCCGCCGGTCCTGCGCACCCACGACCGCTACGGCCACCGCGTGGACGAGGTCGAGTTCCACCCGGCCTGGCACGAGCTGATGAACGTCGCGGTCACCCACGGGCTGCACGGCGCGCCCTGGGCGGACGACCGGCCCGGCGCGCACGTCGCCCGCGCCGCCAAGTTCTACGCGTGGCGCGTCGACGCCGGGCACGGCTGCCCGATCTCGATGACCTACGCGGCCGTCCCGGCGCTGCGCCAGTCCCCCGAGCTGGCGGCGCGGTACGAGCCGCTGCTCGCCAAGCCCGAGTACGACTACGGCCTGCGCGCCCCGCTCACCAAGAACGCCCTGCTCGCGGGCATGTCGATGACCGAGAAGCAGGGCGGCTCGGACGTCCGCGCCAACACCACCCGCGCGACCCTCCACCCGGACGGCACCTACACGCTCGTCGGTCACAAGTGGTTCACCAGCGCCCCGATGTGCGACCTGTTCCTCACCCTCGCGCAGACCGACGCGGGCGTGACCTGCTTCCTGGTCCCGCGCGTCCTGCCGGACGGCACGCTCAACCCGCTGCGCCTGATGCGGCTGAAGGACAAGCTGGGCAACAAGTCCAACGCCTCGTCCGAGATCGAGTACGAGAACGCCGTCGCCTACCGGGTGGGCGAGGAGGGGCGCGGCGTCCGCACCATCATCGAGATGGTCAACATGACCCGCCTGGACTGCGTGATCGGCGCGGCCTCCGGCATGCGCGCGGGCGTCACCATGGCCGCCCACCACGCCGCGCACCGCATGACCTTCGGCCGGTACCTCGCCGAGCACGCGCTGATGCGCAACGTCCTCGCCGACCTGTCGCTGGAGTCGGAGGCCGCGACCGTCCTGATGACGCGGCTCGCCGGGGCGACCGACCGGTCCGTCCGGGGCGACGCGGCCGAGACCGCCTTCAAGCGCCTCGCCCTCGCCGTCAGCAAGTACTGGGTCTGCAAGCGCTGGCCGTCCCACGCCGCCGAGTCCCTCGAATGCCTCGGCGGCAACGGCTACGTCGAGGACTCCGGCATGCCCCGCCTGTTCCGCGAGAGCCCCCTGAACTCCATCTGGGAGGGCTCGGGCAACGTCGCCGCGCTGGACATCCTGCGCGCGATGGCGAAGGAGCCCGAGACCGTCGAGGCGTTCTTCACCGAGGTCGGGCTGGCGGCGGGCGCGGACGCCCGCCTCGACGACGCCGTCCGGCGCGCCAAGGACTCCTTCACCGACCTCGGCACCATCGAGCTGCGCGCCCGCCGCGTCGCCGAGCAGCTCGCCCTGGTCCTGCAGGGCTCCCTGCTCGTCCGGCACGGCCACCCGGCCGTCGCCGACGCCTTCTGCGCCACCCGCCTGTCGGGCGACTGGGGCATCGCCTTCGGCACCCTCCCGCCCGGCCTCGACCTGACCCCGCTCATCGACCGCGCCACCCCCAAGATCCCCTAGCGCCCCCGGGTGGCGCCGCCCGCCGCGCCCCCGGCCCGGTCAGTGGCCTGCGCTCTGGCCGCCGTCCACGGGCAGGACCACGCCCGTGACGTAGGGGGCGGTCTCCAGGTACATGACCGCGCCGGCGATGTCGCCCGGCGCTCCCAACCGGCCCGCCGGAACCAGCCCGGCGAGGGCGTCGAGCCGCGACGGCGGGTGCATCGGGGTGTCGATGACGCCGGGCGAGACGGCGTTGGCGCGGACGCCGCGGGCGGCGAACTCGATGGCCAGGGACTTGACGGCCGACTGCAGGCCGCCCTTGGTCAGGGAGGTGAGCACCGACGGCACCCGGGAGTCGGCGTTGTCGACCAGGCTGGAGGTGACGGCGACGATGTGGCCGGACCCCCGGGCGAGCATGTGCGGGACGGCCGCCCGGGTGAGGTGGAAGAACCCGGCCAGGTTGGTCCCGACCACCGCGGTCCTCGGGCCGGGGGAGGTCATGGCGTCCCCCGGCCCCGCCCGGTCGCCGCGCGGACCAGCACCCGCTCGGCCTGCTCCATCATGCCGCGCACGATCTCCCCGGCGGGCTCGACCTCGCGGACCAGGCCCACGCCCTGGCCCATCAGCCAGGGCATCTCCTCCCAGTCGGCCTCGGTCGCGGGTGTCGGCGGCAGCACGTTGAACTTGCGGAGCACGACCCGCTCGCCTCCGACCACCGTCGTCCCGACCTGGTCGAGGGAACCGCGCTCCGACGGGACCTCGTCCATGCGGCCGTCCCACTCGGCCACCACGCGGTCGCGCTGCACGCGCATCGGGTTGAAGCCGGGCCACTCGGGCCCGAAGACCGAGGAGCGGACGGTGTCCTCGCCCCGGGCGGCGATCATCCGGCGGTGCTGCTCGGGATGCACCTGCGCCTCCGCGGAGGCGACCAGGCGGGTCCCGACCCAGACGCCGTCGGCGCCCAGGCACAGCGCCGCGGCGACCTGGCGGCCGTCGGTGATCCCGCCCGCGGCGAGGACCGGCACCCGGTCCCCCACGGCGTCGACGACCGCGGGCAGGCCCACCATGGTGGGCAGCCCGCCGTAGTTGTGACCGCCGGCCTCCCAGCCCTGGGCCACGACGACCTCCACCCCGCCGGCGACGGCGCGCTCGGCGGCTTCGGCCGACCCCACCTGCTCCCACACCGAGACCCCGGCCGCGCGCAGCCGCTCGATCTGGTCGGCCGGCGGGTGCCCCCAGTGGAAGGAGACGACCGGCACCCGCTCCTCGGCGCAGACGCGGACCTGCTCGGCCGTGTCGAAGTACGAGATCAGGTTGATGTTGAACGGCGCCGTCCCGACCCGCCGCCTCATCTCGCCGATGATCCGGCGAAGCTCGTCCGGCGGAAGCAGCGCCACGCCCACCGCGCCGATCCCGCCGGCCGCGGTGACCGCCGCGGCCAGGTCCGGGGTCCCGCCCGCGAACGCCATTCCGGCGCAGGCGAACGGGTACTCGACGCCGAACCTCTCGGTGATTCTGGTGGACAGGATCCCCATGATCCTTCCTTTCGGATCCGGGCGGTGACCGTGAAGCCGGTCGGGTGATCCGCACCGGGCGTGTCCGGAACGCCGGGCACGGTTGCGGAGATACCCGGAAGCCTCTGAAGCCACACGAGTCCGACGGGTGAGTACCCGCTCGCCCACGGCGGTCTGATCAAGGTGCCGTGCCGCTCCCCTCCCTCACGCCGGGAACCGCCGCCAGGCACGGGGTCGATGAGACACGGACCGGTGCGGCGGCGCGATTCCCTGGAGGGAATCGCGCCGATGCCCTGCCGTCCGGAGACTGAGGGCCATGAGCAACCGAACCGAACTCGCAGAGCGATACACGGCCCTCTGGAACGAGCCCGACGCGGCGCGGCGGAGCGAACTCGTCCGCGAGCTGTGGACGGACGACGGGATCCAGGTCCTGGTGGACCCGCCCCAGGAGATCCGGGACGCCGCCACCGCGCTGGCGTTCCCCGTCCCGCCGCTGGAGGTCCGGGGGCACGCGGCCCTGGACGCCCGGGTCACGCGGGCCTACGAGATGTTCGTCGAGCCCGGCGAGCACGTCTTCGAGGCGGCGGCCGAGTCGGTCGCGCTGATGGCGGACGTCCTGGCCGTCCGGTGGTCGATGGTGGAGACGGCCACCGGGAAGGCCGTCGGCGGCGGGCTGGACGTCCTGGCCCTGGACGGCGACGGCCGGATCCGCACCGACCACCAGTTCATCGCGGCGAGCTGACGCCCGCGGCGCCGCCGGTCCCGATCCGGCGGGGCCTCCTCCGCATCCCTTGATCGGCCGCCACATCCCTTGACCGGCCGCCCGTCCACGGTGCAGGTGGACGGGCGGCCGTCGGCGTGTCCGGGGCCCGCCGTGTTTAGAACCTGCGTGCAGGTCAGACCCCTAGGCGGGACGGTAGGCGTTGCGACGAGTGAGGAGATCGGATCATGTCCGTCACCCGGTGGCCGGCGGTGATGGCCGCCGTCGCGATCATGTGCGCGGGGACCGCGTGCGGGGCCTACGACGGCCCCGGCAAGCAGGCGGCCAAGCACACCTTCCCGTCCTCGCACCCGCCCACCGAGCAGCTCTCCGCGCAGGACCGGTCCTGGCTGGCCACGGCCCACCAGGGCAACGTCGCGGAGATCGAGGCCGGGCAGCTCGCGAAGGACAAGAGCGGCAGCGCCCAGGTCCAGAACGAGGGCGCCACGCTGCTGAACGACCACACCCAGATGGACCAGATGGTCACGAGCACCGCCGAGCGGCTGGCCGTGAAACTGCCCACCGGGCCCACCGCCGACCAGGCCGCGCAGCAGCAGCAGCTCGGCGCCCTCACCGGATCGACCTTCGACAACCAGTTCGTCTCGGCCATGATCACCGCGCACGAGCAGGCCATCGCGGCGACGCAGAACGAGGCGGCCCACGGGTCCGACCCCGGCGTCGTCGCGCTGGCCCGGCAGGCGGCGCCGGTGATGCAGAAGCACCTGACCATGCTCAAGCAGCAGCAGCACTAGCGAGGGCCGCCCGGCCCGGTCGCCACCGGAGCCGGACGGCCGATGAGGAGGTGACGGACGCATGCGCATCGTTGTCATCGGCGCCACCGGCAACGTCGGAACCAGCACCGTGCAGGCGCTGAGCGCAGCCCCGCAGGTCACGTCGATCGTGGGGGTGGCGCGGCGGCGGCCGGAGTGGGACGCCGCCAAGGTCGAGTGGACGGAGGCGGACGTCGCGAAGTCCGACCTCGTCCCGATCCTGCGCGGCGCCGACGCGGTCGTCCACCTGGCCTGGCTGTTCCAGCCCACCCACGACCCGACGGTGACGTGGCGGGCCAACGTCCAGGGGAGCGCCCGGGTGCTGCGCGCGGTCGCCGAGGCGGGGGTCCCGGCGCTGGTGTACTCCTCGTCCGTCGGCGCCTACTCGCCCGCCCCCAAGGACCGGGCGGTGGACGAGAGCTGGCCCACGCACGGCTGGCCCACCGCGGCCTACGGGCGGGAGAAGGCCTACGTCGAGCGGATGCTGGACGCGTTCGAGGCCGCGCATCCCGCGTGCCGGGTCGTCCGGCTGCGGCCCGGGTTCATCTTCAAGCGGGAGTCGTCGGTCGGGCAGCGGCGGCTGTTCGCCGGCCCGCTGCTGCCGGGGCGGCTGGCCCGCCCGGACCTGATCCCGTTCGTGCCCGACCTGCCCGGCCTGCGCTTCCAGGCGCTGCACTCGGCGGACGCCGGCGAGGCGTTCCGGACGGCGGCGCTGGGGGACGTCCGCGGGGCGTTCAACCTGGCCGCCGACCCGGTCGTGGACGCCGACCTCCTCGCGGACATGCTCGGCGCGCGCAAGGTCCGGCTCCCGCTGCGGGGCGTGCGCACCGCGCTCGCGACCGCCTGGGCGCTGCGGCTCGTCCCGGCGTCGCCGCAACTGCTGGACCTGGCGCTGCGCGTCCCGATCATGGACACCGCGCGGGCCCGGACCGAGCTGGGCTGGACGCCGGCGCACACCTCCCGGGACGCGCTCGCGGAGTTCCTCGAAGGGCTCCGCGACGGCACCGGAATGCCGACGCCGCCGCTGTCCCCCGGCACCGGCGGGCCGCTCCGGTCGCACGAGTTCCGCACCGGGGTCGGCGGCAGGCCCTGACCCACCGGCCGACCTGCCCGATCGAACGACCTGACCGACCGAACGAGAGGAGCCGACCATGGCACGACATGTACCCGAGCCCGACCCCCGCTCCCGGCTCGAGGACGAGGGCATCCCCGACCTCCAGAACGGGACGCCCGGCCAGCAGCGGGCGGTCGATCCGCAGGAGGAGACGGTCCCGGCGGACCGGCCGGTCGCGCTGGACGAGTTCGGCACCACGGCCGAGGAGCAGCGCCAGGGCGAACCGGTGAAGCAGCGGCTCGAACGCGAGGAGCCCGAGGAGCAGCCGAAGTTCGGCGCCACCGGGCTGCGCCCGAAGAACGAGGGCCGGCCCGAGCCCGAGACCGCGCAGGCCGAGGCGGCGGACGCGGCGGTGACCGACGAGGGCGGCCTCGGGCCCGGCTCGGACCTGGACACCGGCTTCGAGCCCGACGAGGGCGCGGCGGAGACCACGGCGGCGCAGCCGGAGGAGCCGTCCGGGCAGGTCTGGGAGGAGCCCCGTCCGGCGGGCAGGCTCGTCGCCCCCGACGAGGGCGCCCACGAGGTGGACGACCCCGACGAGACCGCGTCCGAGGTCGGCCCGGACACCGGGGGCTTCACCGCCGAGGAGTCCGCGATGCGCGTCGACCCGGAATGACCGGAACGATCGGCGCGTCGCCGCCGGGCCGCGCGGGAATGCCATGGTGGTGGAGGAGAAGCCCGACGCCAGGTTCCTGCTGGCCAACGAGCGCACCTACCTCGCCTGGATGCGCACGTGCCTGGCGTTCGTCGTGGGCGGCGTCGCGCTGACCCAGCTCCGGGTGGGGCACGGACTCGAATGGCTGCGGGCGCTGACCGTCGCGCTCGCCGTCCTCGGCGGCATCCTGATGACGCCGTTCGTGTACCGGCGCTGGCAGCTCAACGAGCAGGCGCTCCGCGCCGGGACGGAGCTTCCCGGGCACCGCCTGCCGCCGGTCTTCCTGGCGTTGACGGTCACCATCGGGATCGGGCTCGCCGCGCTGCTGGCGCTGTCCTGACCTCCGGACGCGGCCGGGTCCCGCCGGCGGCGCGGTGCGGGCGCGCGGCCGGTGGGGTCGGCCGGTGGGGTCGGCCGGTGGGGCGGCCGGTGGGGTCGGGTCAACCGGGCTCAATGGTTCCGCAATATGGCTGCGGGCGGCTCGAAGCGCGCCGCTCCGTCCGTTAGACAGAAGCGGTCACCCCGTTCTGGCATTCGCGTGCGATCAGCGCTGGGACGACCCGGCACAGTGCGGAGGACGCGTGGACGAGGACGCCGGCGACGGTCGGCTGCGCCGCTGGTCGGCGCGGGTCTTCATCTCCGTGCGCGGCCGGGCCACGGTGATCACCGTGGTGCTGACCGGGTCGGTGCTGGCGCTGTGCACGATCCTGTCGGCACAGCTGCTGGCGTACGCGGGGCGGTCGGCGGCGCGGCAGCACGCCTACCGGACGCTGGAACGCGTCGTCTACGACATCACCCTCGGCCAGGAGGCGCTGGCGCTGACGCCGCGTCCCGGCGAACCGGAGCTCGTCCAGATCGTCGACCCGGACGGCCATGTCTCCGCCTCGTCGCCCGAGCTGCGCGGCGGCCCGCCGCTGAACCCGCACCCGCTGCGCGCCGGAGAACTGCTGATCGGCAGGACGGCGTGCCCGAAGCACCTGCCGGACTGCGTCGAGCTGGTGGGGATGCGCGTCGGCGGGCCGCGGTTCCCCCGCACGCCGTTCGTGTACGTCGCCGAGGCGATCCCCGCGGAGCAGACCCTCCCGGTGCTGTACCTGGAGGTCGGGTCGGTCGCGCTCGCCCTGCTGCTGCTGATGTCCTGGTGGACGTGGCGGACGATCGGGAGCGCGTTCACCCCGGTCGAGCGGATCCGGCGGCAGCTCGCGGAGATCACGGGCGCAGGGCTGGCCGGGCTGAGCCGGCGGGTGCCGGTGCCGGGCACCGGCGGCGAGATCCAGCGGCTGGCCGTCACCGTCAACGCCGCTTTGGAGCAGCTGGAGAAGTCCAGCAACCGGGAGCGCCGGTTCGTCTCCGAGGCGTCCCACGACCTGCGCAACCCGATCGCGGGCCTGCTCACCCGGCTGGAGGTCGCGCTGGACGAGCCGGACGACTACGACTGGAAGCCGATGGTCCGGGGGGCGCTGCGGGACGCGGGCCGGCTCAACGACATCGTCGTGGACCTGCTGGAGCTGTCCCGGCTGGACTCCCAGTCCCCCAGCGCCCGGGTGCCGGTCGACCTCACCGGGGTGGTCCGCCGCGAGGTCGGAGGCCGGCCCTGGCGGGTGCCCGTGACGACCCGGCTGGAGGACGGCGTGACCGTGCTGGGCGCGCCCATCCGGCTGAGCCGCGTCCTCGGCAACCTGCTCAACAACGCCGAACGGCACGCCGAGACGAGCATCGAGGTCATCCTGGAGAAGGACGGCGGCGAGGCCGTCCTGGAGGTCCGCGACGACGGGTCGGGCATCCCGCCCGAGGCGCGCGAGCGGGTCTTCGAGCGGTTCGCGCGGCTCGCCGAGTCCCAGCGCCGCGACCCGGCGGGCACCGGGCTCGGCCTCCCCATCGCCCGCGAGATCGCCCGGATGTACGGCGGCGAGCTGAGCGCCGAGGACAGCCCGCGGGGCGCCCGCCTGGTCATGCGTCTCCCCCTCGCCCCGTCCGAGGCCGTCCCCGCGGCCCCGCCCACCGGCCGCGAACCCGACGCGATCTGACGGCCCGCGCCGGTGACGAGGACGACCTCGCCGGCCAGGAGGCCCGGAGATTTGCCGATCACGGCGGCGAGTGTCCCGCGCGGAGCGGGCGCTCAGCCAGGGCGCGCCGGTCCCTGGACGGCGGTCATCGGGCTGTTCCAGGACCTCATCAGGTCGACCAGGCCGCCGCAGTAGCTGTGCTCGGCCTTGACGTAGTTTTCGCCGCCGGGGCCGAACGACCAGGCCACGGCGTTCATCTCCTCGTCGTCGCGGGACGGGGAGGCGCGGAAGAACGAGGTCAGGCGGTCGCCGACGGCGGGGAGGCGGCCCGCCGGGAGCCGCAGGGCGTAGAACCCGACGCGCCGGATGCCGCCGTCGGCCAGGCCCATGGTGACGTTGAGGGTGTAGCCGTCGGGCGGGGTGAACTCGCGCATGTCCGAGAAGAGGGACGGGGCCGGCGGCTTTCCGTCCGTGAGGGAAATGATGCGCTCGGCCTCGTCAGAGGTGATTTTCCGGGTGGTGCGGAAGTAGAGGTTCGCGGTGTTCCGCTGATAGTCGACCGCCACATGGCGCACGGATGTCAGTCCCAGTGCGCGGAAACGGTTCTCGTGCTTGCGGAAACCGTCCGGAACACCTGGCGCGCCGAGCACTTCCCCGAGGGGACGCATGCCTCCGAGGAAGACCCAGGTCTTCGCGATCCCGTGCCCGGCGTCGAAGTCGACGAGCTCGGTGGACGCGTCGCCGTAGAGGGCGCTCCAGGACGAGATGAGGCCGATCAGCGGGTGGTCGGCGGCCAGCAGCCCGGCG